>DASSNT010000055.1:0-23787 GCA_035701285.1 Gammaproteobacteria bacterium
GCGCTTTTCCCAGCTCACGCGGAAGCCGAGCGTTTCCCTGCCTTCGAACTCGCCCTTGCAGACGACGCCGTAGTCGGGAATCGCACCGGCGTCGGAGCCCGCGGCGGGCGCAGTCAATGCGAAGCAGGGGATTTCCTCCGCGGTCGCGAGTCGCGGCAGATAGTATTGCTTCTGCTCGTCGGTGCCGTAGTGCAGCAGCAGCTCGCCGGGGCCGAGCGAGTTGGGGACCATGACGGTCACCGCGGCGCTCAGGCTGCGCGTGGAGATTTTCATCACCACCGTCGAGTGCGCCAGCGCCGAAAAGCCGTGGCCGCCGTGTTCCTTCGGGATGATCATGCCGAAGAAGCGATGCTTCCTGATCAGCGCCCACGCCTCCGGGGGCAGATCGTTCAGTTCATGGGTGATCTTCCAGTCGTCGAGGACGCTGCACAGTTCCTCGACCGGCCCGTCGAGAAATGCCTGTTCCTCGGCCGTCAGCACCGGCGCGGGATTTGCCAGCAGCTTATTCCACTCCGGCCGGCCGCTGAACAGATCGCCGTCCCACCAGGTGTTGCCGGCGTCGAGCGCGATGCGCTCGGTTTGCGAAATGGGTGGCAGCACCTTGCGAAACCAGGCGAACAGCCGGTTGCCTATCAGTTTGCGGCGCAGCGGACGGACGTTCAGCGGTATCGCCAGGATGCCAAAAACAATCCAGCCGGCGACCGAGACGCCCATCGTGACGCTGTAGAGGGCGAGGCCAATCGCCGCGACAGCCGTCCAGATCCACAGACGGGTGCGCAGAAATGCCAGCGCCCACAGGCCGAAAAAGATCGCAAGGCTCCAGATGATCGCTGCTGCCATGAGTCAAGCTCCAGATTCAAATAGACTGACCGAGCGGTCAGGATAACATGGAAGCGGACCGCTTCCGTGCCGCTGGTTATTCCAACGTAAAGCGCATCGACAAGTCGATCGCGCGCACGTGCTTCGTCAACGCGCCCACGGAGATGAAATCGACGCCGGTTTCGGCAATGGCGCGCAAGCCTTCGAATTCAATTCCGCCGGAGGCTTCCAGTTCGGCGCGGCCGGCCGTCCGCTTCACCGCTTCGCGCTTTTGGTCGAGCGAAAAATTGTCGAGCAGAACCCGGTCTGCGTCAGCGGCAAGCGCCGCTTCAAGCTGCTCGAAATCCTCCACTTCCACCTCGACCGGCACGGTTGGATGCCGGTCGCGAATCGCCTGAATTGCGGCCTTGACGCCGCCGGCTGCGATGATGTGATTTTCCTTGATCAGCACGGCGTCGAACAGCCCCATGCGGTGATTCGTTGCGCCGCCGGCGCGCACAGCGTATTTCTGTGCGCTGCGCAGCCCCGGCAGTGTCTTGCGCGTGTCGAGTATCCGGCAGCCGGTGCCGGCGACAGCGTCGCTGTAGTGCCGGGCCACGGTGGCGACGGCGGACATTGTCTGCAGGAAATTCAGCGCGGTGCGTTCTCCGGTCAGGATGGCGCGCGCGGGACCCTCCAGGCGGCAGACGATATCGTTCTCGGCCATTTGCTCGCCGTCGGCGTGCAGCCACTCGACTCTGACGGCCGGATCGATTTGCGCAAAAACTTCGTCGAACCACGGCCGCCCGGCGAGCACCGCGGGCTCGCGCACGATGACGCGCGCCTGTGCCCGGGCATCGCGTTCCAGCAGCGAGGCGGTCAGATCGCCGCCGCCGATATCCTCCTCAAGCGCCCGGCGCACAGTGTTTGCGATATCGTCCGGCAGTGAATCGGCCAGTGCCGCCATTGGAGCTCCCGTTGATTGCAAAGGCGCGCATTATAACCGGCGCCGGCGCCTTGCGCGCGGCGTAGCGCGGGGTTTAGACTGATTCCAATTTACGCGGTTCGCGTATCTTCCTTTTCCCGAATATCGATAATAAGGAGACTCCCATGGCACACGAATTGCCCAAGCTTCCTTTCGACATGGACGCGCTGGCCCCGCATATTTCGCGCGAAACGCTTGAATATCATCACGGCAAGCACCACAAAAAGTACGTCGACACGCTCAACTCGCTGATTCCGGGCACCGAATTCGAGAACATGTCGCTGGAAGAGACGGTCAAGAAATCCTCCGGCAAGATGTTTAACCAGGCCGGCCAGATCTGGAACCATAACTTCTACTGGAACTGCCTGACGCCGAACAGCAACAAGCCGCAGGGCGACCTGGAGCAGGCCATCAACCAGGCCTTCGGCTCGCTCGATGCGTTCAAGTCGGAATTTAACGAGAAGGCGGGCGCGCTGTTCGGTTCCGGCTGGGCCTGGCTGGTGAAGAAGCCGGACGGCTCGCTGGGCATCGCGCAGACGGCGAATGCCGAAACGCCGATCCAGGAAGGCCGCGACGTGCCGCTGCTGACCTGCGACGTCTGGGAGCATGCGTACTACATTGATTATCGGAACGCGCGCCCCGATTATCTGAAAGCGTTCTGGAACGTCTGCAACTGGGATTTCGTCGCGAAGAACTTTTCCAGCTGATTCCGGGAGCGGAATGTCAGAGGACGCTTACGCCGAACTCGAAAAACGTCCGCCGTCGCCGTGCATCGGCGTCTGCACGCTGGACGATGACGAGCGTTGTATCGGCTGCTATCGCGAGGTTGACGAGATATCGCGGTGGCCGTTCATGACGGCGGAAGAACAGTGGCGCGTTGTGCGGGCGCTGCCGGCGCGGGCGAGCGCGCTGGAGTAACTTTTACCGCCAGAGTAACTTTTAGAGGTAAAGATGGACATACAGGAAAAGATCAAGCAGCAGATCACGGACAACCCGGTGCTGCTGTACATGAAAGGTACGCCCGACTTCCCGCAGTGCGGCTTTTCCGCGCAGACCGTTCAGGCGCTCAAGCAGTGCGATACCGAATTTGCCTTCGTCAACGTGCTGGAAGAGCCGGAAATCCGTGCCACGCTGAAGGAAGTGTCGAACTGGCCGACGTTTCCGCAGCTCTTCGTCAACGGCGAGCTGGTCGGCGGCTGCGACATCGTGACGGAGCTGTACCATTCGGGCGAACTGAAAGCGATCGTGCAGGGCGCCGCGCAGCAGAAGGCATCCTGACTTCGGCGGCGGGAGCGCGCTTCAGCCGCTCCCGCCCCTACGATTCGTCCACCATCCTGAATTCCGCCTGCTCCATCAGCCCGGCCTCGTAAACCGGCTGCGAGCGGTTCACGATTTCGCAGAACAGCTCGCAGGTCTTCTCGGCATCATACTGAGCCGAGTGCGCATCCCGCGCGTCCCACCCGATTCCCAGTGCATCGACCGCCCGAGCCAGCACCGTCTGGCCGAGCATGACGCCGGCAAGCGTCGCCGTGTCAAAGCTGCTGAACTGGTGGAACGGATTGCGCTTGATGCCGCAGCGCGCCATTGCCGCGTTCAGAAACCCAAGGTCGAAAAAGGCGTTGTGGCCGACAAGAACGGCCCGGTTGCAATCCTGTTCCTTCAGCGCCCGCCGTACTTCGCGGAATAACCTCTGCAGGGCTTCGCGTTCCGGCAGCGCCGGGCGTAGCGGGTGGTGCGGGTCGATACCGGTGACATCGAGCGATGCCTGTTCGATGTTGGCTCCCGGAAAAGGAGCGACATGGAAGGTATGCGTCGTTGTGGGGTACAGGCGGCCCCGGCCGTCCATGGCCACCAGTGCGGCGGAAATTTCCAGCAGCGCATCGGTGGCAGGGTTGAATCCGCCGGTCTCGACATCGACGATGACCGGCAAAAACCCCCTGAAACGGCGCGACATCCGGTTGTTGATCGGTCTTTGCTGCATTGGCGACAGCATAACGGAGCGGCGGAGCTAAAGCGACTCGACCGACAGCTTCCAGTTGATCGTTTCGCCCGCACCAAGCGGCACGACGCGGTCTTCACCGAATGGATAGGCGTCGGGCACCCGCCAGTCGGTCTTGACGAGACGGACGCTGCCGGTGTTGCGAGGCAGCCGATAGAAATCCGCGCCCCGCTGGCTCGCAAATTCCGCCAGCCGATCCAGTGCGCCCGCGCGCTCGAATGCCTCCGCATACAGCTCAAGCGCCGCATGCGCGCTGAAAATGCCGGCGCAGCCGCAAGCGCTTTCCTTGGCGCCCTGCGCGTGCGGGGCGCTGTCGGTGCCGAGGAAGAAACGCGGGTCGTCACCTGTTGCGGCTTCCACCAGCGCCTGCCGATCGCTTTCCAGCTTGAGAACCGGCAGGCAGTAATAGTGCGGCCGCAGGCCACCGGCGAACAGCGCGTTGCGGTTGTAGAGCAGGTGCTGCGGCGTAATGGTTGCCGCCAGATGATCCTTACTCGCGCGTACGTAATCCACCGCGTGCCGCGTGGTGACGTGTTCGAGCACGATGCGCAGTGCCGGAAAATCGCGCCGCAGCGGACCGAGCACGCGGTCGACGAATACGGCTTCGCGGTCGAAGACGTCAACATCCGGATCGGTCACTTCGCCATGGATCAACAGCGGCAGGTCGTGCCGCTGCATCGCTTCCAGCACCGATCGTACGCGTGCCAGGTCGGCAACGCCGGCATCGGCGTTGGTTGTCGCACCGGCCGGATACAGCTTGACGCCGATGATCGCAGCTTCGTCGCCGGCGCGGGCGATGTCGTCGGGCGTGGTGGTCTCCGTCAGGTAGAGCGCCATCAGCGGGTTGAAGCCCGCACCCTCCGGCAGCGCCGCCAGAATGCGTTCGCGATAGGCCAGCGCATCCGCGACGGTGCGAACCGGCGGTTTTAAATTCGGCATGACGATCACGCGGCCGAATTGCCGCGCCGAGTGACCGACGATATCGGCCATCGCCGCCCCGTCGCGCAGATGGAGGTGGAAGTCGTCGGAGCGGGGGAGCGTGATTTCCATCAGCTGAAGCTCGCGTGCCGCTGCAGAAATTCCAGCGTAAAGCGAACGCCGAAGCCGGTTACCTCGGTAGGAATATGCGCAAGGCCGCCTTTGGATTCACCGGCGGACAGATCGAGATGTACCCACGGCACATCCTTTTCGACAAAGCGGCTGAGGAAGCGGGCGGCGAGAATTTGATCCGCCACGCTGCCGACAGTGCACTGTTTCGTGTCGGCCACGTCGCTTTCCAGCGCGCTGTCGAAATCGGCATCCGCCGGAAACGGCCAGACGCGCTCGCCGCTGGCGCGGCCGGCGGTAATCACCGCTTCGTTCAATTCGTCGCTGTTGGTGACCGCGCCGGTGTAGCGGGTACTGAGTGCATCGATGCACGAGCCGGTCAGCGTCGCGTAATCCATCAGTAGCCCGGGCTTTTCCCGGCTGGCGAGCGCCAGCGTGTCGGACAGCGCCATGCGGCCTTCGGCATCGGTGTGGACGATCTCGATCGTGGTGCCGTTCAGCGCCGTGACGACTTCGTTCTGCCGGTAGGCGTTCGGGCCGATATCGTTGGTCGCGATTGCCAGCCAGGCGTCGACCGGAAAATTGACCTTGAGGCGGCTGAGCGCCAGCAGCGTTCCCGCTGCGACCGCGCTGCCCTGCATGTCGCCGTGCATGCCGAACATGCCTTTCGCGCCTTTCAGGTTAGTGCCGCCGGTGTCGAAGCAGATGCCTTTGCCGACCAGCGCGAGCGCCGTTTGCCTGCCGGCCTTCGACGGCCGATAACTCAAATGAGCGATACCTGCGTCGCGGCGGCTGCTGCCTTGCGCGACGGCAAGAAAGGCTCCCGCGCCACGCTTCTTCAGGGCTTTCTCATCGAGAAATTCAAACTGCCAACCTTCCTGTTCGGCAAGCTGTTGCAGCAATTCCCGATAGCGTTCCGGTGTAAGGTGATTCGCCGGGAGTCCCGTCAGCCAGCGCGCCAGGTTGTTGCCGCCCGCGGCGGCCTCGGTACGCTTCAGGTCGAGCTTGTGCGGATGGAACAGCTTGATGCGCTTGAACTTCGCGGGCGCTGCCTTTTTCTGCTTGAATTGCGGCAGCCGAAAGGCCGCAGCGGCAAGCGCGGCGATGGCGGCTTCGGCCATCGCATCGTCGGCCGGCGCGGTATGCACGCCGACGGTGGCCGGACTAAATCGCAAGGTTTCAGCGGCCAGCTTGCGCGCCAGGGTCAGGCGCTCGAAAGGGCTCGCGGCCGGATCGACAAATCCGGCGACAATGGGTATCGGTTGCTCGCCTGCGGTCGTGAGCAGGATGATGTCGCCGTCGTTCATTTGCTTTCGCAGCTTGCCGATCTCATCTCGATGAGGAAAATCGGGCAGCTTCGACGGTGTGACATTTTTCGGCGCCACGACAACGAGCGCGTCAAGCTGTTCCAGTGCCGCCTGATTCAGCGCATCCGTGGTCTGGCTGAGCCTGACGGTTGACAATTCCGGCAGCGTGTTCATATGGCTGCATGTCCTTGACCTGAATTGAGCAACCGACGATCATATCAGACTCTGACGGGCACTTTTGGGCGCCTGCCTTGTCCGATCTCCACGCTATATCCGGAGTTTTATTCCGATTTCCGCCTACGGCTGGGTGTCCAGCGCGGCATAGTTTCAACGATCAAGGCTGTTCAATGTCTGATTCCAACGCTAACGATTCCACGGATATCGATATCCAGGAAACCCGCGAATGGCAGGAGTCCATTCGGTCAGTGCTGGCGAACGAGGGGCCGGAGCGCGCCAAGTTCCTGCTCGAAAAGGTCATTCTCGACGCGCGCCGCACCGGCGCCTATATCCCGTATGACCCGAGCACGCCGTACATCAACACGATTCCGCCGCACCAGGAAGAGAAGATGCCGGGCGAGCAACGGCTGGAACGGCAGGTGCGGTCGCTCATTCGCTGGAACGCGATGGCGATGGTGGTGCGGGCCAAGCGCAGCGGCAAGGGCCTGGGCGGGCATATCGCCAGTTACCAGTCGGCGGCGACGTTATACGAAGTCGGCTTCAATCACTTTTTCCACGCGCCGGCCGAAGGCCATGGCGGCGACCTGCTCTATATCCAGGGTCATTCGTCCGAAGGCATTTACTCGCGCGCCTTCATCGAAGGCCGGTTGTCCGAAGACCATCTGAAGAACTTCCGTCAGGAAACGCACGGCAAGGGCATCTCGTCTTATCCGCATCCGTGGCTGATGCCGGATTTCTGGCAGTTTGCGACCGTCAGCATGGGCCTTGGTCCGATCACCGCGATCTACCAGGCGCGGTTTATGAAGTACCTCGAAAACCGCGGCCTGGCCAAGACGTCGAATCGCAAAGTCTGGTGCTTCATCGGCGACGGCGAAACCGACGAGCCGGAGACGCTGGGCGCCATCGACATCGCCGCGCGCGAGAAGCTCGACAACCTGATTTTTGTGATCAACTGCAACCTGCAGCGCCTCGACGGCCCGGTGCGCGGCGACAGCAAGATCGTTCAGGAGCTGGAAGGGCGCTTCCACGGCGCCGGCTGGAACGTCGTCAAGGTGCTTTGGGGTGGTCGCTGGGATCAACTGCTGGCGCAGGATGCCAAGGGCCTGCTGCTCAAGCGCATGGAAGAGTGTGTCGACGGCGAGTACCAGTCCTTCAAGGCCCATGGCGGCGCCTACACGCGCGAGCATTTCTTCGGCAAGTATCCCGAACTTAAGGAGATGGTTGCCAATTACAGCGATGAGGACATCTGGCGGCTGAACCGCGGCGGCCACGATCCGCAGAAGGTTTATGCTGCCTATGCCGCGGCGACCAAGCACAAGAGCCAGCCGACCGTCATCCTCGCCAAGACCATCAAGGGCTATGGCATGGGCGAGGCCGGCGAGGCGGCCATGACGGCGCACCAGAGCGAGGAGATGAACGACGAGCAAATCCTCGCGTTCCGCGATCGCTTCGAAATTCCGCTGTCGGATGAAGAAGCGCTGAAGCTGCCGTTTATCCGGCCGGACGACGGCTCCGAGGTAATGCGTTATCTGAAGGACCGGCGCAAGGATCTCGGCGGCTACCTGCCAACGCGGCGGGAGAAATCCAGCGCGCTGCAGGTGCCGGACCTCGAGGCGTTCCGCAAGCTGCTCGACGGCAGCGGCGACCGCGAGATTTCGACCACGATGGTGTTCGTGCGCATCCTGCAGATCCTGACGCGCGACAAGAACATCCGGGACCGCATCGTGCCGATCGTGCCCGACGAGGCGCGCACCTTCGGCATGGAAGGCCTGTTCCGGTCGATCGGCATTTATGCGCCGGAGGGCCAGCTTTACGACCCGACCGATATCGGGCAACTGGCGTTCTACCGTGAGGACGTCAAGGGGCAGATTCTCGAAGAAGGCATTACCGAGGCGGGCGCGATGTCGTCGTTCATCGCGGCGGCAACGTCTTACAGTACGCACGATACGCCGGTGATTCCGTTTTTCGCGTTCTACTCGATGTTCGGTTTCCAGCGCATCGGCGATTTATGCTGGGCCGCCGCCGATATGCGCGCCCGCGGCTTCCTGCTGGGTGGCACGTCCGGCCGCACGACCATGAACGGCGAAGGACTCCAGCACGAAGACGGTCAGAGCCACCTGTATTTCTCGACGGTGCCGAGCTGCCGCAGCTACGACCCGACGTTCGCCTACGAGTTCGTTGTCATCGTGCAGGACGGCCTGCGGCGCATGTATGTCGACCAGGAAGACTGCTACTACTACATCACGATGATGAACGAGAACTACGTGCATCCGCCGATGCCGGAGGGCGTGGAAGAAGACATCATCCGCGGCATGTACTTGTTTCGTGAAGCCGACAAGCGCCAGAAGCTGCACGTCCAGCTGATGGGCTCGGGCACGATTCTGCACGAAGTGATCGCCGCCGCGGAATTACTCAAGAAGGACTGGAACGTTTCGGCAGACATCTGGAGCGCGCCGGGTATCAACGAACTGGCCCGCGACGGCCGGGACATCGAGCGCTGGAACCGGCTGCATCCGGGCGAGGATCCGAAGCGGGCGTTCGTCACTGAATCCCTGGGCGGCCGGGAAGGGCCGGTGGTTATGGCAACCGACTACGTGCGGACCTATTCCGAGCAGCTTCGGCCGTTCGTGCCGCAGCGCTACTACACGCTCGGGACCGACGGCTACGGCCGCAGCGACACGCGCGAGAACCTGCGCGAGTTCTTCGAAGTCAGCCGTCACTGGATCGCCGTGACAGCGCTGTCCGCGCTTGCCGACGACGGCAAGATCGAGCGCAAGAAGGTGGCCGAGGCAATCAAGAAGTACGGCATCGATCCCGACAAGCCGAACCCGATCACGGTGTAAAGACGATGGCAGAAACCAAAGAAGTAAAAGTTCCCGACATCGGTGATTTCGAGCAGGTCGATGTGATCGACGTGATGGTGGCCGAGGGCGATTCCATCGAGAAGGAAACGCCGCTGATTACGCTCGAAACCGATAAGGCCGCAATGGATGTGCCGTCGCCGTTTGCCGGCAAAATCAAGTCGCTGAAAATCTCCACCGGCGACAAGGTCTCGGAAGGCGACGTCGTTGCAACGGTAGAACTCGAAGCTGCCGAGGCGCCGGAAGAAGGCGGAAAACCCGAGGCGGAGGAAGCGCCGGCCCAGGAAGAAGCCCGGGAAGAAAAGGCTGAGCCGGAGAAAGAGCCGGAGTCAAAATCCGAAGCGCCTGCAAAGGAGAAAAAGACCGAGGCCGAGCCGGCTGCGCCGCAAAAGCGGGAAGAACGGCATCCAGCTCCGGGCGAACTGCCGCCGATCAACGAAGCCAGCTTCGGCCAGGCGCATGCCAGCCCGTCTGTGCGCAGGTTTGCACGCGAGTTGGGTGTCGATCTCGGCCGCGTCGAAGGCTCGGGACGCAAGAACAGGATTACGCAGGACGACGTCAAAGCCTTCATCAAGCGCGTGATGGAAGGCGGCGGCGCAGGCGGCGGTGGCCTGCCGGCGATTCCGTCGGTGGATTTCTCTAAATTCGGCGAGATCGAGCGCAAGCCGCTCAGCCGCATCAAGAAAATCTCCGGCCCGCGCGTGCATGCGAGCTGGGTCAATCTGCCGCATGTTACGCAGCACGACGAGGCGGATGTCACCGATCTGGAGTCGGTGCGCAAGGCGCTCAAGCCGGAAGCCGAGGCGCATGGCGCCAAGCTCACGCCACTGGCTTTTCTGATCAAGGCGTGCGTTGCCGCGCTGAAGGAATATCCCGACTTCAACAGCTCGCTCGATGCCGACGGCGAAACGCTGATTTACAAAAAGTACTTCCACATCGGCTTCGCAGTCGATACCGACGGCGGACTGGTGGTGCCGGTGATTCGCGACGCGGATCAGAAGAACCTGCTGGAAATTGCCGCGGCGCTGGGCGAACTGAGCGACAAGGCGCGCAAGGGCAAGCTCACCGCCAACGATATGCAGGGCGGCTGCTTCAGTATTTCCAGCCTCGGCAGTATCGGTGGCACGGCGTTCACGCCGATCATCAATGCGCCGGAAGTGGCGATCCTGGGTGTGTCGCGTTCGTCGGTGAAGCCGGTATTCCAGAACGGCCAGTTCGTGCCGCGCACGATGCTGCCGCTGTCGCTGTCCTACGATCACCGCGTGATCGATGGTGCGAGCGCCGCGCGCTTTACGCGCTTCCTGGCGGAGACGCTGCAGGGCATGAAAGGCCTGATTTTTTAGCTTTTACTCCTATGTCAAAAACAATCGAAATAAAAGTTCCGGATATCGGCGACTTTGAAAACGTCGACGTGATCGATGTAATAGTCAAGGAAGGCGACAAGGTCGCCGAGAACGACCCGCTGATCACGCTGGAAACCGACAAGGCTGCGATGGATGTACCGGCGCCCCAGGCGGGTACGATCCGAAGCATGAAGATTTCGGGTGGCGACAAGGTGTCCCAAGGCGACGTGGTTCTGACGCTTGAAGTGGCGGACGAAGAGCAGGAGGCACCTGCCGGGGAGGAGAACGAGAAGCCGAAGCAAACCGAAAAAGCGCCGGAGGCAGCGAAAGAAGAGTCGAAGCCTGAACCGAAGCAAGCCGATGAATACGATGGCAAGGTCGATCAGGAATGCGACGTGCTGGTGCTTGGTTCCGGCCCCGGAGGTTATACGGCCGCGTTTCGCGCCGCCGATCTCGGCCAGAAAGTCGTGCTTGTCGAACGCTACGACAGCCTGGGCGGCGTTTGTCTGAACGTCGGCTGCATTCCGTCGAAGGCCTTGCTGCACGTCGCCAAGGTCATCGAGGAGACGCACTTCTTTGCCGAACACGGCGTGAAGTTCGGCGAACCCAAAATTGAAACCGGCGCGCTGCGCGAGTGGAAAAACAGCGTGGTCGGCAAGTTGACCGGAGGCCTTGTCGGGCTGGCCAAGCGCCGCAAGGTAAGCGTCGTTCATGGCACCGGGCAGTTCGTCTCGCCGCATCACGTTGAGGTGGATCGCAACGACGGCAAGACGGTGGTTCGCTTTAACAAGGCGATCATAGCGGCTGGTTCGGAAGCCGCCATGTTGCCCAATTTGCCCGATGACAAGCGCATCATGACGTCCACCGGCGCGCTCGAACTCGAAGAGTTGCCGGAGCGGATGCTGGTCATTGGCGGCGGCATCATCGGCCTCGAAATGGCGACGGTTTACGATGCCCTCGGCGTCAAGATTTCGGTCGTCGAAATGACCGGCGAGTTGATGCCCGGCGCAGACCGCGCGATCGTCAAGCCGCTGGAAAAACGCATTCGCAAGCGCTACGAAAATATCCTGCTGAACACGAAGGTCAGCAAGGTGGAAGCGACGAAGCAGGGTATTAAAGTCAGCTTCGAAGGCAAAGACGCGCCGAAGCCACAGGTTTACGGCCGCGTGCTGGTTGCTGTCGGGCGGCACCCGAACGGCGGCCGCGTCGGCGCGGACAAAGCCGGCGTCAAGGTCGACGAGCGCGGTTTCATACCTACCGATAAGCAGCAGCGCACCAACGTCGGCCACATCTTCGCGATTGGCGATATCACCAAGGCGCCATTGCTGGCGCATAAGGCGACTCACGAAGGCAAGGTCGCGGCGGAAGTCGCGGCTGGCGAGAAGTCGGCATTCGACGCCCGGGTGATCCCGTCGGTCGCCTACACCGACCCGGAAATCGCCTGGGTCGGCATGACGGAAGCGGAAGCGAAAGACCAGGGGATCGATCTCGGCATCGGCGAATTCCCGTGGGCCGCCAACGGCCGCTCGCTGGCGATGGGCCGGGACGACGGCCTGACCCGCATTTACTTCGACAACAAGAACGGCCGCATCATCGGCGCGGGCATCGCCGGTACCGGAGCCGGAGACCTGATTTCGGAACTGGCGCTGGCGATTGAAATGGGCGCCGACGCCGCGGATGTGGCGTTGACGATTCATCCGCATCCAACCACCTCCGAGACAGTCGCCATGGCGGCGGAAGCGTATGAGGGGACCCTGACGGACCTGTATGCTCCGAAGAAACGCTAGCTTGCTTTCCGAAACGTCAGGTTGATTCGATAAGGCCCCACCAGCGGGTGGTCGCCGGCTTCAATCGGCTTGATGCCGTGGTAGATAAGCCGCGACGGCCCGCCGAAAACGATTACATCGCCGTCGTTGAGCTGGATCTGACGTGTCGGCCCCTTGCGGATCTGGCCTCCGATCAGAAAGATGGCCGGCAACCCCAGCGACACCGACACGATCGGCTGGTCGAAGTCGCGCTCATCGCGGTCCTGATGAAGGCTCAGCCGGGTGCCGGGCTCATAACGATTGATCAAGCAGACGTCCGGCGCAAATCCATCAAATCCAGCGAGCGCCGCGGCGCCCGCAGCCAGCTTTTCCAACACCGCCGGCATTGCGGGCCACGGCTGGCCGGTTTCGGGATCGGTCGGCGAGTAGCGGTAACCATGGCGGTCCGAAACCCAGCCATATTGCCCGCAGTTGGTCATCGCGACCGACATCATCTGTCCGCCCGGCGTGCGCATCCGTCGCAGCGGCGCGGCTTCGATCAGCCGGTCGATCGGCGCGATCAGATCTGCCGCCGGGGCAAATGCCCGCAGCAACGCCATGCCGTCGGCCAGCACTTCGACGTTGTTTTGCGGGCCAGCGCCGTTGAACAGATCCTGCGTCATCGAACCATCATACATGGCGGCATCATCCATCATTTTCCGTTACGATAGGTGTATTGAATCGGGATTCAAGGAACGATCATGGAAGCGACAAGGATCGTCGCAGTCGGATCCGTCTGCACCCCGCGCCAGCCATGAAGGTGCGCGGCAATCAACCCTATTCTTCTATCGCCTTGTTTGCGCTGCCCGTTGGCGCGACGGTCGTAGAAGCCATCATCCTGCAGGCGCTGGGATTCAGTTCCGCGCTTCCGCTTGCACCGCAGCTGTCGGCGCCGGCGCCCTTCGGCGTGTTCCACGATTTGCGCTGGGTCTGGACCTACGCGTGGTCCTGGTGGAGCGTCGCGTGGCAGCTCATCGCGTTGCTCGCCTTTCGATCCATTTTCGATACGCTGGTCATCGCCTCTGCCTGGCCCCGCGACCACGACCGCCCAGGTCTGTTCACGTTGTGGCGGCGCAGTCTGATTTACGTCGTGATCGGGATCGTCGTCATGTCGCCGTGGGCAACGCTGACATTCGCGGCTGGCGTGACGTCCGACGGGTGGTTCATGCTGGCCGCGATTATTGCATCCTTGATCACCGCGCTCGTGATGCCCGCCGGCATCATTACCGGCGATTGGTGGCGGCGCATCCTGCCCTGGCGCACGATGCCGCACGTGTTGCTCGCGTGGTTGACGCTGATGCTGGCAGCGCTGGCGATCACCTTCAGCCCGGCGTGGTTCACGGTAATTATCGCGGCGGCCGCGGGCGCCATCAATGCGGTCCTGTGGCGGCGCATCGTGGTCAGCGTAATCGAGGCGGGGGCGCCGCGACATACGATTCCGATTGCGCCTATCGCTATCGTCGTGGTGATCGGTGGCTTCATTGCCGGCGGCGGCTACCTGTACGGTAATTCGAACGGCTCGAACAACAGCAAGAACAAGAACGCGACGCTCAAGAATGATCTTGCGCCACAGCCGGCGGCGGCTTCAAACGGCAAGCCCGTCATTTTCGTCAACGGTTACGGCACCCGCTATGACGGCCGCCAGTACAAGCTGTTCGGCGCGGGCATCGCGAGTTGGTACTACTCCTACAACGGTATTAACGCCCAGGGCCAGCCGAAGCCGTACGGTCCGCAGGACACGCACCAGTCGCTGTCAGTGAGCGCGGGCTTTCTGGAATTCCAGGTGAATTACCTCCACGAGACGACGGGCCGCCCGATCACCATCATCGCCGAGAGCGAAGGCACGATGGTGGCACGTAAGTACTTCGCGATGAACCCTTCGCCGCCGGTGGATATGTATATTCAGAGCAGTCCGCTGATTCGGCCGTCACGCGTTTATTATCCGCCGGCCGGGCAGCAGGGCTTCGGCCTGGTCGCCGGTTGGGAGGCTCGCGAAATCATGACGCTTGTCCGGATGGAAAGTCCGGCGTTCCAGGATTACGCCGACATGCCGTTTCTGCGTTCGATGGTTCAGAGCGCGCCGCTGCTGCGCGACCAGACGCTGTGTCCGATTCCGGGCGTGCGGACGTTCATGTTTATTCCGTTGCAGGCGGCGATGATAGCTGAGCGCGCACCGCTGGCACGCATCCCATGGGTGACGCTGCCGGGCTGGCATACCACGCTGTTGCGACGCGGAGCCGTTCAGCAGGATGTGCGCCAGTTGCTGCGAACGGGCGAGTTGGCGCATCGGCCGGGTTGGACTTTTGCATTCCAGTTGATTCGCGGGGCGGGCGCCGCATGGCAGTCGCCGGCCTTGCCGTTGAATTTAAGGCCGGAGTGGCATGCGGCGCCAAATTCGGATCCGGCCTTCGGCCATTTTGTGTGTCCACGCTAATGACAGGAGTCGCCATGACTAAAAGATGGATCGTCGTCGCTGACAGTGCCCGCGCGCGAATATTCGAAGCGGGGCGCGGAAGCGAGTTGAACGAGATTGAAGATTTGTCGCATCCGGAGTCGCGTTTGCATGAAGGCGATCTCCGCACGGGCGCCACCGGCAGCCGTCAGCAGCGGATGCCGACCGCGCGCAGCGCGAGCGGCCCGACGACGCCTGCGCATGACAAGCACACGGAAGGGTTTGCGCGTGACATCTCGCGATACCTCGACGATGCCCGCCACCGCGGGCGGTTTGAGGAGCTGATTGTTGCCGCCGCGCCGGCGGTGCTGGGCGAGTTACGCGACCATCTCAATGCCGCAACGCGTGCATGCATTACGCGCGAGATCGACAAGAACTGGGCGCAGCAGTCCCGGGAAGAGATTGAACAGGATATTGAGAAGGTTCTGACGCAGTAACGGCTTCGTTGCCGGCGCCCACTCCGGTAGCGCTTTTCAGGGACGCCGTAAATACATCCCTGTAGGCTCCGGGTTCGGCATCCTGCCTCACACGCCCCTGAAAACCGCTACCGGAGCGTGCGCCTGCGATGTGGCTGCTTGGCGGTTATCTCGCAGGTTTCCATTCCAGCGCCGTCACCGCATCCAGCGGCTGCCATTCGCCATTCTTTTTGATTTTGGGTGTCGTCCGGCCGGTGTACTGGATGATCTCACCTGTGTTCTTGTCGAAGGTGAAATAAACCGGGTCCACAAGCAGGCCGATAAAGAAGCTCGACGGGTCCATCTTGATGTGCACGACTTGCCGCCCGTTCCAGTTGTCCTCGCCGGACTTCGTCAGGCTGAATCCGACCGTCTCCAGCCGTGGAATGACAAGGTAGCGGACGTTCAATGTCTGGCCCGCCATCAGGTCGCTCCAGTGTGCCTGCATGTAGTCGGTAATGTCGTCATTGATGACGGTGGGGCCGCTGAGATTTTCAGTGCTCGTTTTGGTATTCCCGCCGTTCGTGTAGCTGAACTTGACGGTGCCCTGGCCGGCGAACGCGTCGCCGTCGATCTTGAGGCTGCCGTGGGCGCCGATCTGCTTTTCGTTCAACTGGTAGGAAACAAGATCGCCATTGCGATAGGTGGCGGTTTCGACCGCCGCGACCCGGCCGTCTGGATACGTATAGGTTCTGGTGATGTCGAGCTCCTCACCATTCCGCGTGGCGGTGCGGCGGAAATTGTAAAGGAGCTGCGGCTGTTTCGAGCCCTGGCTGTATACCCTGCCGACGAGTACCTCGTTCGCGTGGTCGCCGGCGGCCGCGGAAGCGTCCCCGGCCGGCTGCGCGGCGGACGCTGGCTGCAGCAGCAGTGCGCCGAGCGAGAGCAGGATGACGGAAGCAGCATTCTTGAACATGTTATGGCCCTTCAAGCGAATCCTTCCTTGAAGCATAGTACATAAACTGCAAGGGGCGATAGAACATTCACAACATCGCGTCAGGCCGTCTTCAGCCGGCGATACTTGATCCGGTGCGGCGTCTCCGCTTCCGCGCCCAGGCGGCGCTTCCGGTCGGCTTCGTAATCCGCGTAATTGCCCTCGAACCACACGGTCTGGCTGTCGCCTTCGAACGCGAGGATGTGGGTCGCGACGCGGTCGAGGAACCAGCGGTCATGCGAAATCACCACGGCGCAGCCGGGGAACGTCAGCAGCGCTTCTTCCAGTGCCCGCAGGGTTTCGACGTCCAGATCGTTGGTGGGCTCGTCGAGCAGCAGTACGTTGCCGCCACTCCGGAGCAGCTTGGCGAGGTGCACGCGATTGCGTTCGCCGCCGGACAGGCTGCCGACGCGCTTCTGCTGGTCCGGCCCCTTGAAGTTGAAGCGCCCGACGTAGGCGCGCGAGGGAGTCTCATAGCTGCCGACCGTGATGATGTCCTGGCCTTCGGAGATTTCTTCCCAGACGGTTTTGTCCGCGGCCAGCGCATCGCGGCTTTGGTCGACGTAGGCGATCTTGACCGTCTCGCCAATTCGCAGCTCGCCGGCATCCGGCTTTTCCTGGCCGACGATCATCCGGAACAGCGTCGTCTTGCCGGCGCCGTTCGGGCCGATCACGCCGACGATGCCGCCGGGCGGCAGGTTGAAGTTCAAGTCGTCGACCAGCAGCCGGTCGCCGAACTGTTTGCGCACGCCCTTGGCTTCGACGACCACGTCACCGAGCCGCGGGCCCGGCGGAATATAAAGCTCCTGGGTTTCGTTGCGCTTCTGGAACTCGGCCGACGACAGCTCTTCGAAGCGGGCCAGGCGCGACTTGCTCTTCGCCTGGCGGCCTTTCGGGTTCTTGCGCACCCATTCCAGCTCCGCCTGCATCGCCTTGCGGCGCGACGACTCCTGCTTCTCTTCGATCTCGAGGCGCTTTTCCTTCTGCTCCAGCCAGGAAGAGTAGTTGCCTTCCCACGGAATGCCGTGGCCGCGGTCGAGCTCGAGAATCCAGCCGGCGACGTTGTCGAGGAAGTAACGGTCATGCGTTACGGCAACGACGGTGCCTTTGTATTCGCCCAGGAAATGCTCCAGCCAGGCCACAGATTCGGCGTCCAGATGATTGGTCGGCTCATCGAGCAGCAGCATGTCCGGCGACGACAGCAGCAGCCGGCACAGCGCGACGCGGCGGCGCTCGCCACCGGAAAGCTTTGTCACGTCGGCCTCCCAAGGCGGCAGCCGGAGCGCTTCGGCCGCGACGTCGAGCTGATGCTCGAGGCTATGGCCGCCGGCGGCCTGCAGGATGTTTTCCAGCCGTGCCTGCTCGGCCGCCAGCGCATCGAAGTCCGCGTCGGGCTCGGCGTAGGCGGCGTACACCGCGTCGAGCTGTTCCTGCGCTTCCTTGACGCTGCCGAGGCCTTCCTCGACATTGCCGCGCACGTCCTTGGCCGGATCAAGCTGCGGTTCCTGCGGCAGATAGCCGATATTGATGCCCGGCTGCGGCCGCGCTTCGCCATTAATTTCTGTATCGATGCCCGCCATGATCCGCAGCAGGCTCGACTTGCCCGCGCCGTTCAGGCCGAGCACGCCGATCTTGGCGCCGGGGAAGAAGGACAGCGAAATGTCTTTCAGAATTTCGCGCTTGGGGGGCACTACCTTGCCCACCCGATTCATCGTATAGATGTATTGCGGCATCGGGAATCAGTACAGGTTGAAAGAGAGAATCATTATCCCGAAAAGGGGGCCGCAGAACCACTCCCGAGGTTCACGAAGGGCGGCGGTGCGGTAGCTTCTCTCAGGGACGCCGTGAATACATCCCTGTAGGCTCTGCGTTCGACATCCCTGTCTCACACAGCCCTGAGAGAAGCTACCGCACCACCGCCCCGACACGTTGTCGTATTCCAAACCCCAAACCCCAAACCCCAAACCCCAAACCCCGAACCCCGAACCCCGAACCCCGAACCCCGAACCCCGCTTCGTTAGGAGCAGCAGCAGGACTTGTCAAATCTTCGGACTGTCCCCATGATTTCCAGCATGAACACACTACGTACGACTGCCTTACTGGCGCTTTTGACGGCGCTGTTTCTCTGGATCGGCCATGCCCTAGGCGGTATGGCGGGTTTGGTGATTGCGTTTATTTTTGCCGCTGGGATGAACATCGGCAGCTATTGGTTCTCCGATAAGCTGGTGTTGCGGATGTATCGGGCGCGGGAGGCGGGGCCGGGTGAAGCACCGGAACTGCATTCGATTGTCGCCGAACTGGCACAGCGCGCCTCGATGCCGATGCCGCGCGTGTATATCGTCGACAGCGACGCGCCGAACGCATTTGCGACCGGCCGCGGTCCCGACCATGCTGCCGTCGCGGCGACGACCGGGCTGCTGCGCATGATGACCCGTGAAGAGCTGACCGGGGTACTGGCGCACGAACTGTCGCATGTGCGGCATCGGGATACGCTCGTCAGCGCCATCGCCGCTACGCTCGGCGGCGCCATCGCAATGCTGGCAAACATGGCGCAGTGGGCGCTGTTGTTCGGCGGCTTCGGCGGCAACGATGAAGATGAGGGCGGCATGGGCTTCGCTGGTGCGCTCGTAATGATGATCGTCGCGCCGATCGCGGCCACGCTGATTCAACTCGCGGTGTCGCGTTCACGCGAATACGGCGCGGACGATGGCGGAGCCGAATTGACCGGTAATCCGCTCGGGCTCGCGAGCGCATTGCGCAAGCTGGACAGCGCCAACCAGCGCATGGTTATGCCGCGTGCGCAGGCGCATCCGGCGACGTCGCATCTGTTTATCGTCAATCCGCTGAAGGGTGGCCTGGCTTCTCTCTTTTCGACGCACCCGCCGATCGAGGAACGGATTCGCCGGTTGGAGGCTATGGCGAAGTAACCGGTATTGACTTCGTTTCCGGCGCCCACTCCGGCAGCGCTTTTCCGGGACGCCGTAAATACATCCCTGTAGGCTCCGGGTTCGGCATCCTGCCTCACACGCCCCGGAAAACCACTTCCGGAGTACGCGCCTGTGTTGCGCCCGCCGAAAGAACCCGGACGACGGATGCGCGGGAATTGGGTTGGCGTGAGCGCAGGTGCGCGCTCCGGTGACAGTTCTCAGGGGCGTGAGCAACAGGGATGTTGCGACCGCAGCCTACAGGGATGTATTCACGGCGTCTCTGAGAACTGGCACCGGAGTGGGCGCCGGAAAAGTGCAAAAAGATGCCGGTCTACGCTGGATCGCTAAACCCATTCCTGAATGCTTCCACCCGCGTCGCAACGCCGCGCGATCGATCGAAGTGCGCGAGGTGAAACATCGCGTCGCCTTCATACACCAGCGGAATGTTGGTGCAGCCGATGACCAGGCCGGCGAATGGCGCGACGACATCCTCTTCCTGCTCGCCGAACGGATCGGCGATCCGCCCCAGCAACTCGCCTTTTTTGACCCAAGCGCCGAGGCCTGCCGCGAACCGCGCGACGCCGCTGACCGGTGCACGCACCCACGTGCTGCCAGCCGCCAGGGCCGGCTTCGCGTGTGCCTGCTTCGATCGCGATGGCGGCAGCATGCCGATGGCGCGCATCACGTTGATGATGCCGCGCACGCCGGCGCGGATGCTCAGTTCATCGAATCGTAGTGCCTCGCCGGCTTCGTAGAGCAGCATGGTGATACCGAGCTGGGCAGCGACTTCGCGCAGCGACCCCTCGCGCAAATCGGAATTCAGAATGACCGGCGTGCCGAAGGCCTCCGCCAGCCGTCGCGTTTCGGCGTCATCCAGGTTCGCTCGAATCTGCGGCAGGTTGCTGCGGTTAAGCGCCCCGGTGTGCAGGTCGATGCCGTAGTTCGCCTTGGCGACGATCTCCGTCATGAACAGGTTGGCGTGGCGTGCGGCGAGCGAACCTTTCTCCGTGCCCGGAAAGCTGCGGTTGAGATCGCGCCGGTCGGGCAGGTAGCGCGACTGTTCGAGAACGCCCAGCACATTGACGATCGGCACGGCGAGCAGCGTGCCGCGCAGGTGGTTCAGCGCGGGGCGCACCAGCAAGCGGCGGATGATCTCGATGCCGTTCAGTTCGTCGCCGTGGATCGCGGCCGAAACGAACAGGCAGGGTCCGGGCCGGCGGCCGTGGATCACGTGCACCGGCATGCTGATCGGGTTGTGGGTGTAAAGCTGGCCGAGCGGCAGGTGGAGCGTGACGCGGCTGCCGGGGGCGATGTCGGTTCCGGCCAGGGTCAGTGGCTTCATCCAGTGCCCTTGGTGCGTGTTTTGCCGGGCTTGGCGTTCTTTTCGATAAAGCCGATGATCATGCCGGCGATGTCTTTGCCGGTTGCGCCTTCGATGCCTTCCAACCCAGGCGACGAATTGACCTCCATCACCACAGGGCCGTGGTTGGAACGCAGAATGTCGACGCCGGCCACGTTGAGTCCCATGATCTTGGCCGCGCGCGTCGCGGTCGAGCGTTCTTCGGGCGTAATGCGAATGACTTCCGCGCTGCCGCCGCGGTGCAGGTTGGAGCGGAACTCCCCTTCCTTCGCCTGCCGCTTGATTGACGCGACGACCTTGTCGCCGATGACGAAGCAGCGAATGTCGGCGCCGCGCGCCTCGCCGATGAACTCCTGTACCAGGAAGTGCGCGTCCAATCCGCGGAACGCTTCGATCACGCTTTCGGCGGCCTTGCGCGTTTCCGTCAGCACGACGCCGACGCCTTGCGTGCCTTCCGTCAGCTTGATGACGACCGGCGCGCCGCCGACCAGGTTCAGCAGGTCTTCGGTATCGTCTGGTGAGTGGGCGAAGCCGGTCACCGGCAGCCCGATGCCCTTGCGCGACAGCAATTGCAGCGAGCGCAGCTTGTCGCGCGACCGGCCGACTGCGACGGATTCATTGAGCGGAAAGACGCCAATCATCTCGAACTGGCGCAGCACGGCTGTCGCATAAAAGGTGATCGATGCGCCGATTCGGGGGATGACGGCATCGAAGCCGGTGAGCTTGCGGCCCTTGTAATGGATTTCCGGGTTGTGCGCGGCGATGTTCATGTAACAGCGAAGCGGGTCGATGACGCGCACCTCGTGGCCGCGCGCTTCGCCGGCCGCAACCAGCTTTTCGGTGGAATAGAGCTTCGGGTTCCTGGAGAGGATGGCGATTTTCATTTTGGTGGCCTTAACTGTCCCTGTGTTGTTTCGCCCGTGCACTGGTCAAAAACGACGCGCCCGGGTCGACCATCAGCCGGTGACGAAGCGCGGTGCGCCCGACCAGCATCCGGAAGCGCATTGTATCGCGGCCGGTAAGCGTTAATTCAATCGGCCAGGCGACGTCGGCGATCACGATGCGGGTGGCGATCACCAGGCGCTTCTCGCCATGGCCGCCGGAGTCCTTGACCCAGCGTTCGTCGATCACCTGGGCCTCGGCGTGCACGGCGGGACTGTCCGGCCCCTGTTCCGGATGAACGCCGAACCGTACCCAGGCCTCGCCATCTTGGCGAAAGCGTTCCAGCGAGAACGCATGCAGCGCAGAGGTGCGCGCGCCGGTATCGATCTTGGCTTTGATCCGGGGAATGCCTAGTTCCGGCAGCGCAACCCACTCGCGCCAACCCACGACGGCTTTTTTTGTTTCGGTGGCGACCAATGCTGAAGCTTCAAACGGCTGAATGCACCGAATCATACCACCGGAACATCTTCCGGCCGGTCGATGTCGTGCAGGACCGGCAACTCGCGAAAGCGCCAGCCGAGTTCCTGCAGCCGCGCGCGCGTCGCCGCCAGAACGGTCGCGCTTCCCCACTCGATGTCTTTGAACAGGGCCGGGTGGTTGCGGGCCAGGCCAATAAGCACGTAGCCGCCATCGGCAGCCGGGCCCAGCACGGCATCGTTGCCGCAAGCGAGCGCATCCAGCGCCGTCACCAGATAACTCGCCGAGTACTCCAGGCAGTCGCTGCCGGTCAGCAGGCCGTAAGCGTGCGTTGCCAGCGCGTCGTCGAGTGCCGCGTGCATGCGGCTGCCGAGGTCGCCGGGCGGCTGTTCGCGGAGGGTCACCGCGTGGGCCATCGCCAAGTCAGCAAATACGGGGTGAGCCGAGGAGGGTGTGGACCACAGCTCAACCGGCCCGAGCCGCGCGGCGCCGGCCGTTGTGACCGCATGCCGGATCAGCTTCTCGTGCAGCCTTGCGGCGCCGTCCGCACCCAGCATCGGGATCAGGCGCGTTTTGGTCTTGCCCGGCTCGGGTGCCTTGGCGAAGACGATGACTTTGGCTTCAGGCGTCACGTGCGCCGCCACGCGTGGTAACGCTCCACCCACGGCAACAGCTTGTCCGGGGCATGCGCGCGCTGCCATTGCCCCGCAGCCATTTTATTGGCTTCAGCCAGTGTCGGGTAGATGTGAATCGTGCGCATGAGTTTCTTCAATCCAAGACCGTGGCGCATCGCGCTCACGTACTCGACGATCCATTCGCCGGCATGTTCGCCGACGATGGTCGCGCCGAGGATCTTGTCCTTGCCCGGCACGGTCAGTACCTTGACGAAACCCTGTGCCGCTTCCTCGGCGATGGCGCGATCGGAATCGGCCAGGTCAAATGTGCTCACTTCATAGTCGACGCCGCGCGTCCGCGCTTCCGTTTCATTTAGCCCCACATGCGCGACTTCGGGATCGGTAAACGTGCACCACGGAATGACGGAGTAGTCTGCCTTGAACTTCTTCAGACCCGCGAACAGTGCGTTGACGCCGGCATACCAGCCTTCGTGGCCGGCCACATGGGTGAATTGATACGGCGCGATGGCATCGCCACACGCGTAGATGTTCGGGAAGCGCGTTTGCAGGTAGTCGTTCACCTCGATGGTGTTGCGCCCGGTAAGTGGCACTCCGAGTTCCTCAAGACCGAAGCCGGTGACGTTTGCCTTGCGGCCCACCGCGATGAGCACTTTGTCGAATGGCAGTGCAATCTCGCTGCTGGCATGCTCACAAATCAATTGCGTTTCACCGTCAACGACGCGAACGGCGACGGCCCTATGCCCCGTCCTGATCTCGATGCCTTCCGCCAGGAACTGATCATGCATGCAGCCGCCGGCGTCCGGATCTTCGTTCGGCAGCAGTCGCTCGCCCATCTCGACCAGCGTCACCCGGCTGCCGAAACGGGCGAAGCACTGCGCCAGTTCGCAGCCGATCGGGCCGCCGCCGAGCACAACCAGCCGGCCGGGCAGTTCGCGCAGCGCCCAGACGTTATCCGACGTCAGGTAGTCGATGGTGTCGAGGCCGTCGATCGGCGGCACCAGCGGCGCCGCCCCGGTTGCCAACACGATGGCGCGCGTGGTCAGCGTACGGCCATTGACCGCGACGCTGTATGGCGACTCGATCCACGCCTCGCCGCTGATGCATTCGACGCCCAGGTCGGAATAGCGCTCAACCGAATCGTGCGGCGCCACCGTGTCCACCACCCGCTGTACGCGTGCCATGACATCGGCAAAATCGAAATCGACCGCCGCCTTGCGAAAGCCCAGCGCCTGCGAACGGCGGCTGTCATGCAAAAACTTTGCCGAGCGGATCAACGCTTTTGACGGCACACAGCCGGTATTCAGGCAGTCGCCGCCCATGCGGTCTTTTTCGATCAGCGTGAC
>DASSNT010000056.1:0-6928 GCA_035701285.1 Gammaproteobacteria bacterium
CTGATTCAGGCGAACTCCGCCGTCCGCGACGGGCCATATATCAAAGTGAACGTCGGCGCGCTTCCGGCGGAACTGATGGAGAGCGAACTGTTTGGCGCCGAGGCCGGCGCCTATACCGGCGCCACCCGCACCCGGGCCGGCCGTTTTGAAGCCGCTGACGGCGGGACGCTGTTTCTGGACGAAATCGGCGAGTTGCCGCTAAGCGGCCAGGTGAAGCTGTTGCGGGTGCTGCAGACCGGCGAGTTCTCCCGCCTCGGCAGCAACGAAACGCGACGGGTGCGGGTGCGCGTGATCAGTGCGACCAACAGCAACCTTGCCGCAGCGATCGAAGCGGGAGAATTCCGCGAAGATTTGTATTACCGCCTGAATGTCATCGAACTCGCCGTTCCGCCCCTGGCCGAGCGGCGCGACGACATCATTCCGCTGGCACGTGCGTTGCTGCCGGCGGAAACCAGCATAAGTCGCGCCCTTGAGCAATCGCTGATGGCATATGAGTGGCCGGGGAACGTGCGTGAATTGCAAAACCGGCTGGCGCGCGCAAAGCTGCTGGCCGGCGAGCGGCCTATCGCTGCGGCGGACCTCGGGCTGCCGCAGCGCGGCGAGGCGCGGACGGCCCCGGAGCCTGATCGCGACGCGATTTCAAACGTGCTCAATCGCACCGACTGGGTCATCGCCGAAGCAGCGGAAGAGCTGGGACTTAGCCGCCAGGCGTTATACCGTCGGATCGAAAAGTACGGTTTGCAAAAGACATAGGGCTCCTATGAAACTGCGCCTGTCGCTCGAGACGAGGCTGATTTTGTTCGTGAGTCTGGCGGCAGCAGCCGGTGCAGCGCTGAGCCTGGCCCTGTTGCAGTTGGCGGCGCCTGGCTGGCTCGCTTATTCGGCCGCGGCGGCAGTCGGCGTCGTCTTTATTGTCTACGCCGTGCATCGTTTCATGATGCCGGTAAACCGGCTGATCAGCGCGCTGAACGATGGTGTCACCAGCTTCCACGACAACGATTTCAGCATCAATATCGCGGTCACGCGCGACGATGCGCTGGGCGAATTGGTTGAACACTACAACCGGGTCGGCAATGCCCTTCGCGAGGAGCGGCGTAACCTGTTCCAACGTGAACTGCTCCTCGACACCGTCATCCAGAGCACCCCGCTGGCGCTGGTGCTGGCAGGCCGGGGTGGGCAGGTTGTCTACAGCAACGTCGCGGCGCGCCAGTTCCTGAACAACGGACGGCCACTGGAAGGCGAAAAGCTTACTGCACTGCTTGAGCGCGGGCCGCGTGAAGTCCGCGAGGCTGTCGAGCGGGGCCGCGACGGCCTGTTCAGCATCGAGGTTGAGGGCCGGCAGGAAATCTATCATCTGTCGCAGCGCGATTTTCGATTGAACGCGCAGCAGCACAAACTTTATCTTTTCAAGATGCTGACGCGTGAACTGACGCGCCAGGAAGTCGGCATCTGGAAAAAAGTCATTCGCGTCATCAGCCACGAGATCAACAACTCGCTGGCGCCGATTTCATCCCTGGCCCATTCCGGACAGGCTTTGTCGAATGATGAGAAGATTCAGTCGATCTTCGCCGCGATCGAGGAGCGTTCCCTCCATCTGACGACTTTCATTGGCGGCTACGCGCGGTTTGCCAAGCTGCCACCGCCCAATCCCGGTTTTGTGAACTGGAGAGAATTCGTACATAGCCTTGCCGCCACGATGCCCTTTCGACTCAGCGGCAATTTGCCCGGTGCACCCGGTTATTTCGATCTGGCGCAAATCCAGCAGGTCATGATCAACCTGCTGAAAAATGCCGCGGAATCCGGTTCGCCGGTCGAGGCTATCGAGCTTTCCATTGAGCAGGGTGGGGAAGGCACGCGCCTGCGGATCGCCGACCGTGGTGCGGGAATGGGCGATTCGGTATTGAAGAACGCATTATTGCCGTTTTACTCGACGAAGCAGGGCGGAAGCGGACTGGGACTGACGCTGTGCCGCGAGATCGTCGAAGCGCACGAAGGGCGTCTGACAATTGCGAACCGCACCGGCAATGGCGCCATCGTCGAAATATGGCTGCCGGGGCGCGCTCGCTGGCGCGCCCCGGTCACAGACAAACTCTGAGGCGCTAGCTTTTTCGGGAGGCTGTCTTGCGGCGGGCGGTTGTCTTCCGCGCTGTTTTCTTACGCGCCGTGCTGCGCTTTTTGGCCGTAGTCTTGCGTGCAGCCGCCTTCTTTCCGGCGACCTTTTTGCGTGCAGGCCGTCCGGGACGCTTCTTCGCTGCCACCTTGCGGGTCGCGGTCTTGCGCGCAGCAGCTTTCTTCTTGGTGCGGCGTTTCTTGCGCGGCTTCCCGACTTTCTTCTTCCAGGCTTTTTCGGCCTTTCCAACCGCCTCGTCCAGTGCTTTCGCCTTTTGCAGCAGCGTCTTGGCTTCTTTCTTTTCTTCCTTGAGCGGCTTGACCGCTTCCCGCAGCACACGCGCCTGCGCACGGCTGTCGATCAAATCGGCTTTGACCGTTTCCAGTTTTTTGGCCGCTGCGACACTCTGCGTGCGAGAAAACTGCTCTTTTGCAGTCTCAAGCTGCGTCTTGAGCTTCTTCGTTTTGGCGTTCGTCGACTTCAGTTGCCGTTCGAGTTTTTTCAGCTCGCTGCCGGTTCGTGTATCGACGGTCTTTGCCGTCGCCAGCAGTTCCTTGCGCGCCTGATTAAACGTTTTTTCGACTTCGAACAATTGCGAAGGCATCAGCGTCTCCTTTTTGTAAGACGCGTGTAGTATATCTATTTTCGTAGAACTTCTCAGGAACTGACCGCGTTTGCCTGCACGAGCTTGCGAATTTCCTGCAGCGCAACAGCGAGCGTCGGAAAGTCCGCGCTATTGCCGGCGGTCTTCATGTCGCCTATTACTCGCTGGGTATGTTCAACCATGGTGTCGTGCGAGACGAGCCATTTTTCGACGCAGTTTTCGATGCCTTCCGCCTTGCCGCAGTCCTGCAGGATCTGCGCGGCAAGCTGGCGTTGCTGCGTGTACAGGTCTTCGCGCAACGAGCCGCGCGCCACCGCCTGCCAGTGACCTTGCGCCTGCAGGTTCTGAACCTGTTCGTGCAGCCAGTCGATGCTGAGCCGGGCGCCAAGCTGATAATAAGCGCGCGCCACCGTTTCAACATCGAAGCCGGAATTTGCGGCCACTTCGACGATGTCCATGCCCGCGTAAAGCGGATCCAGCGCGGCAATTTTCCTTGCCAGCGGTTGCGGCACATCGACGACCAGGAACTTGTCGCGCGCCTTGTTGAATTTTTCCAGGTCGTGTTCCGGCAGCACGGTATGCACCGCTTCCATCAGCGTCGCAATGCCGGGTTGCAGTTCCGCAACCTGCGCGGCAATGTCGAGGCGGCTGCGCATGTAGTCGAGCAGCCAGCGCGTAGCGTGGCGCAGCAAGCGCGTGGTGCGGATGATCATTGCTGTTTGCACGCTTGCCGGCACTTTGTTGTCCAGCGCTTCGATGGCAGCCCAGATATCACGCATGCCATAGGTTTCGCGCGCGATGGTGTAGGCCCGCGCAACGGCCGATGCGTCAGCACCGGTTTCTTCCTGCATGCGGTGCGCGAACGTCGGCCCCATGCGGTTGACGATGCTGTTGGTGGTCGCTGTTGCGATGATCTCGCGCCGCAAGCGGTGCTGTTTCATCAGGCCGCGGTAGTCCTCCCGCAGCGGCGTCGGGAAATACTCTTCGAGTTCTTCGCCGAGGTAGCTGTCTTCCGGCACGTCGGAGTCGACGAGCGCCGTATAAATCGTGATCTTGCTGTACGCCAGCAGTACCGCCAGTTCCGGGCGCGTCAGCCCCTTGGAAGCGGCGCGGCGATTGGCGAGTTCCTCCTCGCTCGGCAGGTACTCCAGCGATCGGTCGAGCGCATCCGCTCGCTCGAGCAGCCGCATCAGGTAGGCATGTTCGTCGATACGCTGCGGCGCCTGCGATTCGGCGACGGTGATGGCCTGGCTCTGCAGATAATTATTGCGCAGCACCAGTTCCGCCACTTCATCTGTCATGCTCGCCAGCAGCGCATTGCGCTGCTCCACGCTGAAGTTCTTGTCGGCCAGCGCCATGTTGAGCAGGATCTTGATGTTGACCTCATGGTCCGAGCAATCGACGCCGGCGGAGTTGTCGACGAAGTCGGTGTTGAGCCGGCCTCCCGTCAGCGCGTACTCGATGCGGCCGAGCTGGGTCATGCCAAGGTTGCCGCCTTCGCCAACCACCCGGCAGCGCAGGTCCTTGCCGTTGATACGCAGTCCGTCATTGGCGCGGTCGCCGACGTCGGCGCTGCTTTCGCCGGTCGACTTGACGTAGGTGCCGATGCCACCGTTCCAGAGCAGGTCCACCGGGGCTTTCAGGATGGCGCGGATCAGCTCCTGCGGCGTCAGCGACTCGGCGTCGATATCGAGCGCCGCGCGAATTTCGGCGCTGAGGGGAATCTGCTTTGCACTGCGCGGGTAAATGCCGCCGCCGTTGGAAATCAGATCCGTGTTGTAATCCTCCCAAGTCGAGCGGGGCAGGTTGAACAAGCGTTCGCGTTCCTTGAAGCTGCTTTCCGCGTCGGGGGTCGGGTCCAGGAAGATGTGCATGTGGTTGAACGCGGCGATCAGCCGGATATGCCGCGACAGCAGCATGCCGTTGCCGAACACGTCGCCTGCCATGTCGCCGATGCCGACCACGGTGAAATCGGTCGTCTGGATGTCGGTGCCGACCTCGCGGAAGTGGCGCTTGACCGATTCCCAGCCGCCGCGCGCCGTGATGCCCATTTTCTTATGGTCGTAGCCGGCGGAGCCGCCGGAGGCGAACGCGTCGCCGAGCCAGTAGTTGTACTCGGCGGCGATGCCGTTGGCGATGTCGGAAAACGACGCGGTGCCCTTGTCGGCGGCGACGACCAGGTACGGATCGTCCGGGTCGTGACGCACGACGTCGCGTGGCGGCTTGACCTTGCCGTCGATCAGGTTGTCGGTCAGGTCGAGCATGCCGCGCATGAAGTTCTGGTAGCAGGCGATGACTTCGCGCATCAGTCTGTCGCGGTCGCCACCCTGCGGCGGGTGCTTGACTACAAAGCCGCCCTTGGAGCCGACCGGCACGATGACGGTGTTCTTCACCATCTGCGCTTTCATCAGGCCGAGAATTTCGGTGCGGAAATCCTCCCGTCGGTCCGACCAGCGAATGCCGCCGCGCGCGACCTTGCCACCGCGCAGATGCACGGCCTCGAAGCGTGACGAATAGACGAAGATTTCGAACATCGGCCGCGGCAGCGGCAGCTCGGGAATCCTGGTCGGGTCGAATTTAAACGAAATATACGGCTTCGGCTGCTTGTTGCCGTCGAACTGGAAGTAGTTCGTGCGCAGCGTCGCGTCGATGACGCTGATGAAGTTGCGCAGAATGCGGTCGTCGTCGAGACTGCTGACCGAATCGAGCTTGGCGCGCAGCGCCTCCAGGCACTTGCTGGCGCGCTCGTCGCGGCTGCGTGCAACGCCGGCCGGATCAAAGCGGATGTCGAAAAGCTCGATCATCAGCCTGGCGATATCCGCATGGGCCGCAAGCGTCTGTTCCATGTACGCCTGGCTGAACGGCGCGCCGGTTTGCAGCAGGTACTTGCAATAGGCGCGCAAAACGGTTGTTTCACGCCAGGTCAGTTCCGCACCCAGCACTAACTTGTTGAAGCCGTCGTTTTCGGTTTCGCCGCTCCAGATGCGTGCGAATGCGTCCTGGAATATGCCTTTAACGTCATCCGGATTGATGTCGGCATGACGCGCATAAATCATCTCGAAGTCCTGAATCCAGACGAGCGTGCCGTCGGCAAGCTCCATCTGGTAGGGCCGTTCGCTGATGACGTTCATGCCGAGATTTTCGAGCATCGGCAGTGCGGTCGAAATCGAAATCGGCTGCTCGCGGCGGAAGAGTTTGAAGCGCAGCAGGCTCTTCGGGTTGAACGTCGGCCTGTAGAGGCTCATGCGCAGGCTTTCGTCGTCGGTCAGCCCGTCGATCTGCTCGACGTCGTACACGGCCGCCTTCGGCTTGACGTCTTCCTGGTAGGAAGCGTGAAAGTATTCGCCATAGCGGTGGAAGAGTTTGAGGCCGCGTTCCTCGCCGAACTTGGCGGTGAGCGCGTCGCGCAACTGGTCTTCCCAGGAGCGAACCGTCAGCTTGAGCTGCTGTTCGATTTCGCTCAGCTCGAACTTCGGAAACCGCCACGGGGTGGTGCGGACGATGATATGCGCCCGCGCGAGTTTCGATTCCGACAGTTGGACCGCCGATTCGACACTCTGGCCGTTCAGGTGTTCGCGCAGCACGTCCTGGATGCGCTCGCGCACACGGGTGTTGTAGCGATCGCGCGGCACGTATACCAGGCACGAATAAAATCGCCCGAACGCGTCGCGGCGAATAAACAGCTTGACCCGCTGGCGTTCCTGCAGCGCAAGCACGCCGGTGGCGGTGTCGTACAACTCATCGACCGTGCTCTGGAACAGCTCGTCTCGCGGGAACGTCTCCAGGATATGCAGCAGCGCCTTGCCGCCATGGCTGCTCGACGGCAGGCCGGAGCGGCGCAGAACGGTGTCGACCTTGTGTCGCAGCAGCGGCACGTTGCGTGGCGTCAAGCTGTAGGCGGTCGAGGTGAACAGGCCGAGGAACCGCTGTTCGCCGATCACTTCGCCGGCCTTGTTGAAGCGCTTGACGCCGATATAGTCCATGTAGCCGGGCCGATGCACCGTGGCGATCGAGTTGGCCTTGGTGATGATCAGCAATTCCCTGGCGCGGGCGCGGTGGCGAACGTCCTTGGGCAGCACCAGGAAGCTTTTCGAGACTTTTTCAGGGCCCGTGTCGCGCAGAATACCGAGACCCGAGCCTTCGATAATGCGCAGGACGTCTTCGTCGTCTTCGCGGGTGAGGTCGTACTCGCGATAGCCGAGGAAAGTGAAATG
>DASSNT010000057.1:0-2589 GCA_035701285.1 Gammaproteobacteria bacterium
GAAGATCGCGCTCCGGTACTTTTTCTAGACCATTCTGCCGGCCGCTGATTGGGTTGGCGCTTCCCTGACCGCTGCATTATCCTGAGCCGGCATGGACGTATTCGGCGTTAAATTGGTCGGCGTCAACGCCGAAAGCGGCACTAAGCTGCTGATGAGCATCGCGTTCGTCGCGCTGGTGATCGTCCGTTGGCTGCTCGCCCGCACTGATGCGCTACATGATGGAGAAGCATCCCGGCGCACCGCACGACTGCGATGGTGCTGCTCAGCGCCGGCCTTGCGTTTGCACTGCAATAGCCGATTTCCGCGCTGGCCGGTTACCTCGTCAACCTGCGCGGCAGGGCATTTCACGTCGGCGGCGGGCGGCATCGGATCGCCTCTGCCGCCTACGATGTCGTCAGCTTCCCCTCGGTGAGGGTTCGCCGGGCGACCGAAGAATGACCGTTCAGGCCGCCGCCAGTACAACGCCTGCCGACCCGATTGCTGATCTGGCAGCGCTCGTCCGTGGGAGCCGGCGTCTCGTGGTGCTCACCGGTGCCGGCTGCAGCACCGAGTCCGGCATCCCCGACTATCGCGACGAGAACGGCGACTGGAAGCACAAGCGGCCGGTACAGTTTCAGGATTTCATCGGCAGCGAAGCGATGCGCCGCAGATACTGGGCGCGCAGCCTGGTCGGCTGGAACCGCATCGCCGGCGCGGAACCCAACGCTGCGCACCGGGCGCTGGCAGGATTGGAGCAGGGCGGGCGGATTCACGGCCTGATTACGCAGAACGTCGACGGCCTGCATCACAAGGCCGGCAGCCGGAAGGTGATCGACCTGCACGGCCGGCTGGACGTCGTGGAATGCCTCGACTGCCACGCCACCTTTTCGCGTGCCGAGTTCCAGGCCAAGCTGGACCGGCTCAATCCCGGCTGGCACGGCCTGCGAGCCACGATCGCCCCGGATGGCGACGCCGCGCTTGATGGCGCCGACTTCGACGCCTTTAAAGTACCGGGTTGCCATTGCGGCGGCATCCTGAAACCCGGCGTCGTATTCTTCGGCGAAGCGGTTCCGCGCGACCGAACCGCTGCCGCGCTCGCCTGGCTGGATGAGGCCGACGCGCTGCTGGTGGTCGGCTCGTCGCTGATGGTCTGGTCCGGCTTCCGATTTGTTCGCCGCGCCGCCGAACGCGGCATTCCTATCGCGGCGATCAATCTCGGCCGGACACGTGCGGACGACAAAATCGCGCTGCGTGTCGCGGATCGGTGCGGTGACGTGCTGACGACCCTGATAGCACAGTTGCAGCAGTCGCACGCCGCCGGGTGAAGGCCGGCTCAATTTCCGCCGCGATTCCCCCGCGGCTCGACCGGCTGCCGTGGCGGCGCTTTCCCTGGCTGGTGGTCGGCGCGCTCGGCGTCACCTGGATTCTGGACGGTCTCGAAGTCACCTTTATCGGCGCCGTCAGCGGCGTGCTGCAGGAGCCGGCGACGCTGGGGCTGAGCAGCAGCGCGATCGGCCTGCTGGCTTCGTTCTATCTCGCCGGCGCCATTACGGGCGCGCTCGTCTTTGGTTATCTGACCGATCGGTTTGGCCGCAAGCGGTTGTTTACCGTGACGCTCGCGGTTTACCTGGTCGGCGTATTGCTGAGCGCGTTTTCGTGGGACCTGTGGAGCTTCGCTGCGTTTCGTTTTCTGACGGGCGCCGGCATCGGCGGCGAATACGGCGCGATCAATTCAGCCGTCGATGAGTTGATTCCGGCGCGGCTGCGCGGGCGAGTCGATCTGGCAATTAACGGCAGCTACTGGCTGGGCGCCGCGCTGGGGGCGGGCGCGACTGTCGTGCTGCTGAACCCGGCGCTGCTGCCAATTGATGTCGGCTGGCGGATCGGCTTCGGCGCCGGCGCCGCGATCGGTCTGATCGTATTGCTGCTGCGCCGCTTCCTGCCGGAAAGCCCGCGCTGGCTGCTGACGCACGGCCATCCGGAACGCGCCGAAGCGATCGTGGCTTCAATCGAACGGCGCTGCGGCGTGGGCGTCGCGGCGCCGCCAGCCGAGACATTGATCCTCCACCCGCGCCGCCATTTCGGTTTGCGCGTGGTCTTCAGCACGTTGTTCGGCCCGTACCGCACCCGCACGCTGCTGGGCCTTGCGCTGATGATCGCGCAGGCTTTTTTGTATAACGCGATATTCTTTACGTACGCGCTGGTGCTGACGAAGTTTTACGCGGTACCGCCGGCGGCGACGGGACTTTACCTGCTGCCGTTCGCGCTAGGCAATTTTCTTGGCCCATTGGTACTCGGGCCGCTGTTTGATACCGTGGGCAGGCGGCCGATGATTGTCGGCACGTACATTATTTCGGCGCTGTTGCTGGCCGCGACCGGCGCGTTGTTCGCAGACGGGATGCTGTCGGCAACCGCGCAAACGGCCGCGTGGACGATCATCTTCTTCTTTGCATCGGCTGCGGCCAGCGCGGCGTATTTGACCGTGAGCGAAATTTTTCCGCTCGAAATCCGCGCATTGGCCATCGCGGTGTTTTATGCTTTGGGAACGGCAGCAGGAGGTTTGCTGGCCCCCTGGCTGTTCGGCGTGCTGATCGGCACCGGGTCGCGCGT
>DASSNT010000058.1:0-16672 GCA_035701285.1 Gammaproteobacteria bacterium
CCCGCGTATGGCGGAACCAGACACGCAGGACGGCATGCACCAGAGTGGCCAGCGGAATGGCGAAGAACACGCCCCAGAATCCCCAGATACCGCCAAAAAACAGCACCGCGATCATGATGGCGACCGGGTGGATGTTGACTACTTCCGAATAGAGCAGCGGGATCAGCACGTTGCCGTCGAGGATGTGGATGGCGGAATAGAAGGCAATCAGCCACCAGAAATGGGCGTTGAAGCCGAACTGAAAGTAGGCGACGGCAACGACCGGGACGGTGACGGCAATCGCGCCCACGTAGGGCACCACGACGGAGAGGCCGACCAGCAGGCTCAGCAGTACCGCGAAGTTCAGGCCCATGACCGAGAACAGAATCCAGGTGGCGGCCCAGACGATCAGGATTTCCCAGACTTTGCCGCGAATGAAGTTGGCGATCTGCGCATTCACGTCAACCCAGACTGCGGTGACGAGATCGCGGTTGCGCGGCAGATAGCTCGCCAGCCAGTCGAGAATGCGGTCCTTGTCCTTGAGGAAAAAGAACACCAGCAGCGGCATCAGGATCAGGTAGATCAGGAAGGTAATCGCGCTGATCAGCGAGGCCACCGAATGCGACAGCACCGCCTTGCCCATCGCCGTCAGCTCGCTCTGGATGTTCTGGTTGATGGCATGCGCCTGCTCGACCGTGATGAGATCCGGATAACGTTCCGGCAGATGGGCAATCACGGCCTGGACATGCGCGATCATGTCGGGCAGGCCGTGAAAGAACTGGCTGGCCTGGCGCGACAACACCGGGACCAATCCGAACAGGCCGCCGATCAATGCGCACATGAAGATCAGAAAGATGATGACAACGGCACCCAGCCGCGGCACGCCGTGGCGTGACAGCAGCCGCACGCCGGCCTCGAGCAGGTAGGCGATCACGATGCTGGCGAGTACCGGCGCGAGAATTTCGCCGACCCAGACGATCAGCGCCACGCCGACAAAGATAAAAACGAGCAGGATGACGATCTGCGGATCGGAGAAATAGCGCCGCAGCCATGTTGTCAGCACATTCATTCGCGCTTCCTGTCGTTTTTGCTGCCGCTCTTTATAACATGCACGGGCGATCGGGCGTTATGGAACGGAGATTACAATTTTTGCAAAGCTATGCTTCAATAGGGCGCACTAGCCACCTGTGGGGGATAAAGATGAAGCAACAAGCGCGGACACGTTTGGCGGTTTTTTTGGTCACCGGGGCGGTCGCCAGCCTGCCCGGCCTGGCACAAGCCGGTGGCTTTTCCCTGCTGGAGCAGAGTGCGCGCAGCCTCGGCCGGGCTCATTCCGGCGGCGCCGCGCTGGTCAACGACGCGAGTTCCATTTTCTATAACCCGGCAGGTCTGACGCAGTTGACGCAGCCCCAGTTCATGGGCAGCCTCTCCTACATCGATCTTCAGGCCGATTTCACCAAGCAGCTCGCGGTCGACGCCGCCGGCCGGCCGCTGTCCGGCCTGGAAGACGGCGGCGCGAACAAGCCGGGCTTCGTTCCCGCCCTGTTCTTCGGCGCGCCGATCAATGACAGGCTGGCCTGGGGCGTCGGCGTGTACGCACCCTTCGGCCTGAACACGGATTACCCGGCCGATTCCATCATGCGTTACCAGGCGATCTACAGCGGCGTCGCGGCCGTCAACGTGACGCCGACGGTGGCCTATCAGTTCAACGATGTGTGGTCGTTCGGGTTCGGCCTTGACGTGCAGTACTTCAGCGTCAAGCTCACCAACGACATCGACTACGGCGCCGTCTGCTACGACAACGTCGGCCCGGTGACGTGCCAGGGCATCGGCCTGACCCCGCAGAGCCACGACGGCTATTTCGGTGTCGAGGGCAACGACACCGCCTATGGCTGGAACGTCGGAGTGCATGCCGATTTCGGCTCGACCCAGTTTGGCGCGACTTATCGCAGCAGCATTCAGCACGACATCGACGGCGACGTGCGTTTCGAGGCGGTACCGCCGCTTTTCGCCGCGCAAGGGCTGTTTCAGGATGGCGCGGCCAGCGCCAGCATCGAAACCCCGCAACAGGTGAGCGTCAGTTTCGCTCATGAATTGAACGAACGCTGGACGATCAGCGGCGACGTCACCTGGATGGGCTGGAGCAGCTTCGACAAGATCCTCATCGATTTCGAGAACCCGAACCAGCCGAACACGGAGCAGCCGGAGAACTGGCAGAATACGTGGCGCTACAGCGTCGGCGTGGACTGGCGCTACAACGACGCCTGGACGCTGCGCGGCGGCCTGGCCTACGACGAAACACCAATCGAAGACCAATTCCGCACGCCGCGCCTGCCTGGCGATTCGCGCAAATGGCTGGCGCTCGGTGCGACGTGGCATCTGGGCGACATGGACCTCGACATCGGCTATGCGCATCTGTTCGTGGGCGACGACATTCCGATCGCTCAATTCGGCCAGACGGGCGACCACGTCGTCGGCACCTATGAAGTCGCCACGGATATCTGGTCCATCGGCCTTCGGTATGCGTTTTAATGACACGCTATAATATGAACTCGAATCGGGGAGGGATCTCCGGGAGTTAGTTTATGAAGCGTCTGGTCTGGGTTTTGGCATTGTTTGTGGCGTTGGCCCCTTGCGGCTACGCCAATGTGCCCGGCGACTACGACCTGCCGCAGCTCGGCGAGGCCGGCGCGGCGGCAATCAGCCAGGCGGAGCTGGACGAAATCGGCGACCAGATACTCGCCCAGCTCCGTCGCCACAACCTCATCCTCCAGGACCCCCTGATCACCGACTACATCCGCGATGTCGGGCACCGCATCGCCTCGCACACCGACAGCCCGACCACCGATGTCCACTACTATGTCATGGCCACGCCGGAGCTCAACTCGTTTGCGCTGCCGGGCGGCAACGTGTTCATTTTTACCGGGCTGCTGCTCCAGACCGACAACGAAAACGAGCTGGCCGGCGTTATCGCCCACGAAACCGTGCACGTCACGCAGCATCACCTCGCCCGTCAGGTGGCGGATTCCGAGGGCATGGGCTGGAAGTCGCTGGCGGGCCTGCTGGCCGGGCTGATACTGGCTGCCGAAACCGGCAACCCGCAGGTCGCGATGGCCGCCAGCATGGGGACCCAGGCGGCCCTGCTGCAGCATAAGATCAACTTCACGCGTCACGAGGAATACGAGGCCGACCGGATCGGCATCGGCGTCATGGCGCGCGCCGGTTACGACCCCGCCGGCATGGCGCAGATGTTTCAGAAGTTCGAGATGTTGTCCCGCGGGCAATTGAAGCCACCGGCGTTTCTGCTCGACCACCCGCTGGACGCCGTCCGTATTACCGAGGCGAGCCAGCGGGCGCGGCAACTGCCTGACATCTCGCATCCCGACAGCCGAAGCTATCTGCTGATGCGCGCTCGCGCCCGTGTCCTGGTTGCGGATCACGTCGATGACGCACTCGCCTACTTCAACGGCGTCGACACCAGCACGCTGTCGCCGGCCGCCCGGAACGCCATCGACTACGGCCGGGCGTTGTGCCTGATTCGCATGAATCGTGTTGCGGATGCGCTGGCGATTCTCCAGCCGCTGCTGTCGAAGCATCCCGACGTACTTGCCTACCACCTCGCGGTGGCGGGCGCGCAACTGCAGGGCGATAAGTTCGATGCGGCGCTCGCTACCCTGGGTGATGCCGAGAGCGTTTTTCCTGGCAGCCTCGCGGTGCAAATCGACCACGCCCAGGCGCTGCTCGCGGCAGGCAAGCCGGCCGACGCCAAGAACGTAATGGAAGCCGCGGCCATCGCCAATCCCGATAATCCGGAAGTGTTGCAACTGCTGGCGCATTCAGCCAGTGAGGCGGGCAATACCAACGAGGGCCGCTACTATCTGTCGCAGTATTACCAGTTGAACGGGCAGCTTGTTTCTGCAATCAACCAGATGCAGATCGCGCTGAACAGCCCGCATATCAACGATTATGAGCAGGCGCGATACCAGGCCCGGCTCGACGATCTGAAGAGAACACGCAAGGCGCAACAGGAAGACCGCCGCAATCAACTGCATTTCGGCATCCGCCGGAGGCCGGCGCTGCCGTACCCGCCGATGACGCCGTTCGAGCGCCGCCTGCAACTGCCCGATTTCGACTTCCAGGACTGAACCCGTGCTTCAATCTTTCAGCGCCGGCCGGAGCGGCCGGCTGGTGGCAGCCGCGGCTGCGCTTCTTCTATCCGGCTGCGCGACGGCACCCGGCGACGCGCTGGCCCCCGATCCGCTGGAACCGCTCAACCGCATCACGGCGGCGATGAACCAGGTGATGGACGATGTGGTCGTCCGGCCGGTGACCAAGGCGTACGTCAAGGTAACACCGGAGCCGGTCCAGCAGGTCGTTCACAACTTCTTTACGAATCTGGAAGAACCGATCGTCATCGTCAACGATCTGCTGCAAGGCAAGTTCCACCAGTCCGGTGCGGACACCGGTCGGTTCCTGGTCAACTCCACCTTCGGCGTGGTGGGCCTGTTCGATGTCGCGACGCCGATGGGCCTGGAGCATCACGACGAAGATCTGGGGCAGACGCTGGCGGTTTGGGGCGTGCCCAGCGGGCCTTACCTCGTGTTGCCGGTCCTGGGGCCCAGCACCTTCCGGGCCGGCATCGGCCGTTATGCCGACAGTACGTACAATCCGCTTAGCCCATTCGAGGTCGATGACGTGTCGAGCCGCAACGCGGCGGTCACCATCGAAGGCCTCGACACGCGCAGCCAGTTGCTCGATTTACAGCAGCAGTTGGAGAATGCGTACGACCCGTACGTCTTCATTCGCGACGCGTGGCTGCAGCACCGCAAGTTCCTGATCTACGACGGCAATCCCCCGCCGCCGCAATACCCGGAGCTACCCGAACTGGATTCGGGCGAATAAAAGACCGTTCGCCCTGACGGGCTAGGCGGCCTCGTCGCCAGCGACCGGCAGCAGGTCTTCGACTTCGCTGATTTCGGCAAGCGCGTGAAGCTGCCCGGGCACGTGCCGGAAACGAATTTCCTTGCCGTCCCTGTTCGCGCGGCTGATCCACTCGATCAAGACGGCCAGTCCGGCGCTGTCGGTCTTGCCGATGTGCGCGAAGTCCAGATCGATTTCCTGGAAATGTTCAAACAGCCGTTCCCCTTCGTCCAGGGCGGCTTCGGCGGTCGCGAAGCTCAGTTCACCGCTGACGATGAAACGGCCGTTGCCGAGGCTTTCGAACTCGACGCCCTCAGTCACTCTTTCCACCGCTGGCATCTCCGCCACCCTTGCTGGCTTCCTGCGCCTTCTGCTTTGCCTTGTCCTGCAGCCGCTCGATCAGTGCGTCGAGGCTGGTCTGGCGAATTTCACTCGCGAACGTGTTCCGGTAGCTCATGACATACGACACGCCTTCGGCGCGCACGTCGAAAGCCTTCCAGCCGTCGTCGGTGCGATGCATCGCGTAATGCACCTGGAGCGGCTTGCCATCCTCCGGAACGATCGTGCTCCCGATGTCCGCCCGCTCGTCGCTGGGTGAACCGCGGAACGGCTCGACCTTGACCTTGGCATTGGCGTGCTTGACCAGCTCATTGGCGTAGCTGTTGACGAGATAGTGCTCAAACGCTTTCACGAAGGCCTGCCGTTGCTCGGGCGTGGCATCCCGCCAGCTGCGGCCCAGGACCAGCCGCGCGGCGTAATCGAAGTCGAAATGCGGCGCCATCTCCTGCTCGACCAGTTGATACACCGCGTCTGGATGGCCGAGAAACTTGTCCTTGTTCTCGCGAATGGCGCTCAACACATCGGTCGCGGTCTGCTCGACGACCTTGTCGGGCGGCGTAACGCTGCCGGTCGAATCCGCTGCAAACACCGGTGACAGCATCAGCAGGCCGCTCAACAGAGCCGTCAGAAACAAGACTTTTCGCATCATGGTTTACTCCTTTGAACCCATGCCCGCCACAAACTGGCCGATCAGATGCTCAAGGATGATAGCGGATTGCGTGAAAACAATCCTGTCGCCATCCTTCAGAAATTCGGGCGACGCGCCCGGGCTCAGGCCAATGTACTGCTCGCCGAGCAGTCCCGCCGTCAGAATACTGGCCGCGGTATCTTCCGGAAGCTTGCTGTACTTTTGGTCGATGCTGATGGTCACCACGGCCTCAAGCCGCTGCGGATCGAGATCGATCGACGTGACATGACCGATCTTCACGCCGGCCATGCTCACCGGCGCGCGCACCTTCAGCCCGCCGATGTTCTGAAAGATCGCCGTCACCTCGTAGGTATTGCCGGAGACGTATTGGAAGTTGGTGGTTTGTGTCGCCAGAAAAAACAGCGCCAGGATACCGAACAGGATGAACAGCCCGGTACCGAACTCCACCGCGCGTGTCTGTTTCATTTGTTACCCCTGTACATGCTAGATTCCCCTGTACATGAATGCGGTGAGAATGTAGTCGAGTGCAAAAATAGTGATCGAGCTGATCACCACGGTACGCGTCGTCGCGCGGCTGACACCTTCGGCCGTCGGATGCGCGTTGTACCCTTCGAACAGCGCGATCATCGTCACCGCACCGCCGAAGATGACCGCCTTGAAAAAGCCGTTCAGGATGTCGTTGACCAGGTTGACGTTGGCGCGCATCTGGCCCCAGAACGCGCCCGGGTCGACGCCAAGGTATGGCACCGTCAGGATGTAGCCGCCCAGAATGCCGATGGCGCTGAAGATCATCGCCAGCAGCGGCAGCGACAAACCGCCGGCCAGGAACCGCGGCACGATAATCCGGCGAATCGGGTCGACCGCCATCATCTGCATGCCTGAAATCTGGTCCGTGGCCCGCATCAGGCCGATTTCCGAGGCCAGCGCCGTGCCGGAACGGCCAACGAACAACAGCGCGGTCACGACCGGCCCGAGCTCGCGGAACAGTGACAACGCAAGCAGCGTACCCACTTCACCGGTCGCGCCGAACTTTGCCAGCGACTGGTAGCTCTGCAACGCCATCACCAGGCCGACGAAGAAGCCGGAGAACGCGACCAGCACGACCGCACCGGCGCCAACCGAATAGATCTGCTGGATAATCAACCGCGGCCGAATCAGGCTGCGTGGCGAATAAGCCAGCAGGCGCGCCAGAAACAGCTGCGAAGCGCCGAAAGTTTCGACGAAATCCTGGATCGAAAAGCGTATATAGCGCAGCCAGGCCATCAGCTTTCCTCACCGAGCAGCTGGTCGCGATAATCCGGTCCCGGGTAATGGAAAGGCACCGGCCCGTCCGCCAGCCCCTTCATGAACTGGCGCACCTGGGCGGACGGACTGTTCTCCAGCTCTTCCGGCGTCCCGCGCGCCTGGACCCGGCCGCCGGCGATCAGATAGCTCTGATCCGCGACCGTGGCGATCTCAGCCACGTCATGCGACACGATCACGCTGGTCAGGTTGAGCGTGTCGTTCAGCATCTTGATCAGGCGCACAATGACGCCCATCGAGATCGGGTCCAGGCCGGTGAACGGTTCGTCATAGAAGATCATCTGCGGGTCCATGATGATGGCCCGCGCCAGCGCGACGCGACGCGCCATGCCGCCGGACAGGTCCCCCGGCATCATGTTCCAGGTGCCGCGCAGCCCGACCGCCTGCAACTTCATGAAGACCAGGTGCCGGATCAGGCTTTCCGGCAGATCAGTGTGCTCACGGAGCGGGAAGGCCACGTTCTCGAACACGTTGTAGTCCGTCAGCAGCGCGCCGTTCTGAAACAGCATGCCCATCTGCTGACGCAACTTGTACAGCCCTTTGGTGCTGAGCGCCTGCACATCGTGTCCGTCGACGAGGATGCTGCCTCGATCCGGCAGCAGCTGCCCGGTAATCAGGCGCAGCAGCGTCGTTTTGCCGGTGCCGCTTGGCCCCATGATCGCGGTGATTTTGCCGCGTTCGATATCGATGTCGAGATTTTCGAAGATAGTGTGCTCGCCTCGGCTGTAGCACAGGCCTCGAATCTCGATAATCGAATCTGTCTGAGTGGCGGCCATTGATCCTCGCTTGGTGTTATTTGCCGCAGGCGAAACCGCGGGAGCGGCGCCCGCCGCTCCACGCAATACACGATTCGGCTCAGGCCGCTGCCTGCGTCTCCATTTTGGAGGAGTACTCACCGCGGGTGGCCGCGGAGTTGCATTCGGCCCGGTGCCGGAACGCTTGCTTGGCTGCGGCAACATTGCTTTCCTGGCCGCGCCACTGGTCAAGCGCGGGGGCCTGCAGCGCCCGTCCGTACGAAAAGCTGAGTGCCCACGGCTGCGGACCGAGCTTGTGCATCGCGTTCAGGTGCTCGGTTGCAAGCTCTGCGCTCTGCCCGCCGGACAGGAAAACGATGCCCGGCACCGCGGCCGGCACGAACCGCCGCAGGCAGCGCACCGTAGCAGCAGCCACCTGGTCGACATCCGCCTGCTTAGCGCAGTCTTCGCCCGAGATCACCATGTTGGGTTTGAGCAGCATGCCTTCCAGATAGATGCCCTGCTCTGTCAGCGCATTGAAAACCGCCTTCAGCGTTGCGCCAGTCACCGCCTCGCAGCGGTCGATATCGTGAGCGCCGTTCATCAACACTTCGGGCTCCACAATCGGCACAATGCCGGCTTCCTGGCACAGCGCCGCGTAACGGGCCAGCGCATGCGCATTAACGCTGATGCAGGCTTCGCTCGGCAGGTCGCCCGTAATGGTGATGACTGCGCGCCATTTGGCGAACTTCGCGCCCAGATCGGCATATTCCTTCAGGCGGTCGCGCAGGCCGTCCAGTCCTTCCGTGACCTTCTCGTCCGGATGACCGGCCAACGGCTTTGCACCTTTATCGACCTTGATGCCCGGAATCACGCCCTGATCGGCCAGATGTTTCGGGAAAGGCACGCCGCCGGCCGTACTCTGGCGGATCGTCTCGTCATACAGGATCACGCCACTGATAAACTTTTCCATGTCCGGCGCGGTAAACAGCAGGTCGCGGTAGGCGCGCCGCGTCTCTTCCGTCGATTCGACGTCGATGCTGTCGAAACGCTTCTTGATCGTGCCGGTGCTTTCGTCCGCGGCAAGGATGCCCTTGCCTTCCGCGACCAGCGCACGCGCGGTTTTGTTCAGTCCTTCAAAATCCATTGATCTGCCTCCGGCCCGCCGCTGGCGACGAGCGTCTTTTCGTTAGTGTCCAAAAGCGGGATTTTACCAGAGTGACAGGCGGGAAAAATGGTCGGGGCGAGAGGATTTGAACCTCCGACCACCTGCACCCCATGCAGGTGCGCTACCAGGCTGCGCTACGCCCCGAAAAACGGAATGATACCGTATAACGTCTGATACCGAAATCGCGCAAGTCTTGAACGTGGTTCGGGCAGCCGTCCATGGTGCGTTTGCCAGCCCGGACATCCTGTCCGGCCGTTCGACGGGGCGAAGCAGTGCTTCGCCGTATACCGCCGAACCCTCTCGCCCCGACCAAATCCCTTCCTAGCGTTTCAGCAGCTGAAGAATATCTTCCAGCTCGACGCGAAGCTGGTGCACGATCTGGTGACTCTGGGTGATATCCCCCTTGGCCGCATCGCCCGAAAGCTGCTGACGTGCGCCGCCGATCGTGAAGCCCTGCTCGTACAGCAGACTCCGGATCTGGCGAATCACCAGTACGTCGTGGCGCTGGTAATAGCGCCGGTTGCCGCGCCGCTTGACCGGCTTGAGCTGCGGAAACTCCTGCTCCCAGTAGCGCAACACGTGGGCCTTGACGCCGCACAGTTCGCTGACTTCCCCAATGGTGAAGTAGCGCTTCCCCGGAATCGGCGGCAGTTCGTTATTATTCCCCGCTTCCAGCATAAGCCTCTACCCTGGCCTTCAGTTTTTGTCCCGGGCGGAACGTGACCACGCGCCGGGCGGAAATCGGAATTTCCTCACCGGTTTTGGGATTGCGCCCCGGCCGTTGATTTTTTTCGCGCAGGTCGAAGTTGCCGAATCCCGACAGCTTCACCTGCTCCCCTTTCGACAGCGCGGCGCTGATCTCGCCGAAAAACAGGTCGACCAGCTCTTTCGCTTCGCGCTTGTTGAGCCCCAAGTCGTTGAACAGCGACTCGGCCATCTCGGCCTTAGTCAATGCCATAGCAGTGTCTCGAACTAGTCTCTCAGCGTCGCATCGAAGTCGCGTTGCAACCGCGACAGGATGCGCCCCATCACCATTTCCAAATCGTTGTCGGTAAGCGTGCGCGAAGTTTCCTGTAAAATCAAGCCTAAAGCGATACTTTTTCGTCCTGAATCTACTCCACGGCCCCGATATATGTCGAATATTCGCAGGTCGCGCAGCATTTTACCCGCTTCCGCGGCAATCGCCTGCTCGACAGCCCCCGCCGACACGGCGTCATCCACGACGACCGCCAGGTCGCGGCGGACGCTGGGGAACCGCGAAAACTCCCTGTATTTCGGCGGCTTGGCCGCGCTTATTGAAGGATAGTCCAACTCGAACAGCAGCGGCGCTTGCTCAAGGCCCAGCTTGTCTGCCAGCGCCGGGTGCAGTTCCCCCAGCCAGCCGGCGTCAGCGCCATTGCTTCGGATGCGTGCGCTGCGGCCCGGATGCAGCGCCGGGTGAACGTCTGCCTCAAAACCGAACGCCCCGCCCTGTCCGCCCAGTCCGAGCACCGCCTCGAGATCGGCCCTCACGTCGTGAAAATCGGCGGGCACTGAATCGGCATCCCATTGTTCGGGCCAGCGGTTGCCGACAACGATCCCAGACAGCGTCTTTTCTTCTTTAATATCATTATCTTGTAGGAAAAACTTAATGCCAATCTCAAAGAGGCGTACACGGTCCCGCTGGTGGTTCACGTTGTAGCGCAGCGCCTGCAAAAGCCCCGGCCACAACGACCGGCGCAGCTGCGACATGTCCGAAGACAGCGGATTCGATAACACGGCGACGCCGCCGCCCAGACCCAGATCCGTTTCAAGCGTCGGCTCGATGAAACTGTACGTCACCACTTCCTGGTAGCCGCGATCGACCATGGCGGCGCGAATCCGGCCGTCGCCCACACGTGTCTCGCTGACCGGCTGCAACGCTACAGCGGCGGGCAACGGCTCGACCGGCACACGGTCAAACCCGACGATGCGGCCGACTTCCTCGACCAGGTCGTGCTCGCCTTCGATGTCGAAACGCGCGCTTGGCGCGGTGCCCGTCCAGCCGTCGGCGGTTTTTTGCGGCGAGAAGCCAAGCCGCTCCAGGATCCCTGTCGCCTCCTCGTCCGGCACCGTGGTCGCAAGCACGCGCTCAAGCTGGCTCTTTCGGAGTGTGACGGGAGCGTGCCGCGGCAGCGCCTCGACGCACTCCGTAACCGTCACCGGCCCGGCCTGGCCACCGGCGATCTCCAGCAACAGGTTCGTGGCCCGCTCCAGCGCGAGGCGCGGCAGTTCCGGATCGACGCCGCGCTCGTAGCGATGGGACGCATCGGTGTGCAGCCCGTACCGGCGCGCCCGACCGGCAACCGCAGATGGTGTGAAAAACGCACTCTCGAAAAAGACATCGCGGGTATCGGCTTGAACCCCGGAATGTTCACCGCCCATGATGCCGGCCATGGCTTTCGGGCCGGCATGGTCCGCGATCACCAGCACGTCCGGTTCAAGTGTCACCTCGCGTCCGTCCAGCAGCACCAGCTTTTCCCCCTTGTCCGCGCGACGAACGACGATACCGCCGTCAAGGTTCGCAAGGTCGAAGCCGTGCATCGGCTGGCCCAGTTCGAGCATGATATAGTTGGTCACATCGACAACCGGGTGAATCGGCCGCACTCCGGCGCGACGCAGCCGTTCCGTCAGCCAGACGGGTGTCGTCGCCCCCGGATCGATGCCCCGGATGACGCGGCCGGCATAGCGTGGGCAGCCGTCAAAGTCGCGGATGTCGATCGGGAAGATGTTGTCGCCGGTCACCGGCGCATCCTGGAATGCCGGCTCGGAAACCGGTGCGCCGGTAATGGCGCCGACTTCACGCGCCACACCGCGCATGCCCAGGCAATCGCCCCGGTTCGGCGTCAGCTCCAGTTCGAGCACCTGGTCATCGAGCTGCAGGTAGACTTCCAGCGCCTCGCCAACGGGGGCATCTGCGGGTAGTTCCATCAAGCCGGCGGCATCCACGCTCAGACTCAGCTCCCGCGCCGAACAAAGCATGCCGGCGGACGGCTGACCGCGCAGCTTGGCCGCGCGAATCTTGACGCCACCAGGCAGCTTCGCCCCCACCAGCGCCACCGGCGCTTTCATGCCGACGCGGACGTTGGGCGCTCCGCAGACGATGGTCAACGGCTCCGCCTGACCGGCATCGACTTCGGCAATGCGCAGCTTGTCCGCATCCGGATGCGCGCGCAACGCGGTGACTTCACCCACGACGACGTCGCTAAACTCGCCGCCGACCGGTTCGGGGGCACCGCATTCAAGTCCGGCCAGCGTCAGCGCCTCGGCCAGTTGAGCGGCATCCAGCTCAGGCTCCACCCATTCGCGCAGCCAGGATTCACTAACCCGCATGGAACTGCTCCAGGAAGCGTAAATCGTTTTCGAAAAACAGGCGCAGATCGTTCACACCGTAGCGCAGCATCGCCAGGCGCTCGATCCCCATGCCGGCCGCATAGCCGGAATATTCGTCGGGATCGATGCCGACGTTGTGGAACACGTTCGGGTGGACCATGCCGCAGCCGAGCACTTCAATCCAGCCGCTGCGCTTGCAGACTACGCACCCTTTCCCGCTGCAGTTGACGCATTCAATGTCGACCTCGGCGGACGGCTCGGTAAACGGGAAATACGACGGGCGCAGGCGCATCTTCAGCTCGCGCTCGAAAAACCGGTTCAGGAAGTCGGACAGGATGTGCTTGAGATGGGCCATGCTGACGTGCCGGTCCACCACCAGAATCTCGACCTGGTGGAACATCGGCGTGTGCGTCAGGTCGGAATCGCGCCGATAGACCCGGCCGGGGGCGATCAGCCGCAGCGGCAGCTCGCCGCGCATCAGCGTGCGGATCTGCACCGGCGAGGTGTGGGTGCGCAGCACCTTGCCGCCGGGCAGGTAGAACGTATCCTGCATCGCGCGCGCCGGATGATGCGCGGGGATATTCAGCGCTTCGAAGTTATGGAACTCGTCCTCGACCTCAGGCCCTTCGGCGACATCAAAGCCGGCAGAACCAAACAACTCGACTATGCGGTGCAGCGTTTGCGTCACCGGGTGCAGCCCGCCGGGACGCTGACCGCGACCCGGCAGCGTCACATCGATGCTTTCCGACGCCAGACGCGCGTTCATCGCCGCCCGGCCGAGTTCAGTCTTGCGCTCGGCCAGCCACTCGCTGAACTGCTGCTTGGCCTGGTTGATCTCGGCTCCGGCCTTCGGCCGCTCCTCGGCGGACAACGAACCAAGCTGCTTCAGAAGCCCAGTCAGCGCACCCTTCTTGCCCAGGTAGGCGACGCGCACCTGGTCGAGCGAGGCGAGGTCCGCGGCCTGGTCGAGCTCCTTCCGGGCCTGACTTAGAAGTTCTTTCAATTCCCGCATTTTTGCCCCAGAAACAACACCCCTGAAAGCACGAAGGGGAAAGGCTGCCGCCTTTCCCCTTCCACAACCGCTGTTTTGTCCAGTGTACTCAGGAAGCCAGGGCGGCTTTGGCCTTTTCTGCCAGCGCCGCAAAACCGGCCTTGTCGTACACCGCAATGTCAGCCAGCATCTTGCGGTCGATATCAACCTCCGCAAGGCTGAGCCCGTTGATCAGCCGGCTGTACGACAGCCCGCACTCGCGCGCGGCCGCATTGATACGCGTAATCCACAGCGCGCGGAACTGGCGCTTGCGCTGACGGCGGTCGCGATAAGCGTATTGCCCCGCCTTCAGAACTGCCTGGTTCGCAATGCGCCAGGACTTGCTGCGCATCCCATAGTAACCCTTCGCCTTGGCAAGCGTTTTCTTGTGCTTCGCCCGGCCCGTTACACCACGTTTGACTCGTGCCATGCCCCGACCTCCTTAAACGTGCGGCAGCATCTGACGGATGCTGTCGGTATCGCAATCAGCCACCATCGCGCCGCCACGCAGGCCGCGTTTTCGTTTCTGATCTTTCTTGGTCAGGATGTGACGGTGATGCGAATGGCCGCGCTTGAAGCCGCCTCCGCCCGTCTTCTTGAAGCGCTTCGCCGCGCCTCGATTGGTCTTCAGTTTAGGCATTGCCTGTCTCCTTCGTTTATCGGTCTGGTCCTGACGACGTCAGCGTTTGAATACCAGACGGCGGTGCGGCCCTATGGATTACTCCAGCCGCCCGCTTTTGTAATGCCCCCAGCGGGGCTGATTCTGTAGGAGCGATCGTCGATCGCGATTCATTCAATCGCGGCCGGGCCGCTCCTACATTATTTCTTCTTCGGTGCGAGCACCATCACCATCTGCCGGCCTTCGAGCTTGGGTCGCTGCTCGACGCTGGCGAGTTCAACCAGATCGTTTTCGACCCGGTCGAGAAGCTGTCTGCCCAGTTCCTGGTGGAGCATCTCGCGCCCTCGGAACCGCAGCGTAACCTTGGTCTTGTCGCCTTCTTCCAGAAAGCGGGTCAGATTGCGGAGTTTGACCTTGTAATCGCCCTCGTCCGTACCCGGACGGAACTTCACTTCCTTGATCTGAATTTGCTTCTGCTTCTTCTTGGCGGACTGCGTTTTCTTGCTCTGCTCGAACAGGTACTTGCCGAAGTCCATAATCCGGCACACCGGCGGGTCGGCGTTGGGCGAAACCTCCACCAGATCCAGTCCATCTTCGCTCGCGACGTTAATGGCGTCGCGGGTGGACATGATGCCGATCTGGTCGCCTTTCGAGCTGATTACCCGCACCCGGGGGGCGGCGATTTCACCATTGCGACGAGCGCGTTTTTCCGCAGCGATATTTCAATCCTCCAAAATGACACGACCGCGCGCCGTCACTTCCCGCTGAAGCCGATCTGCGAATGCGGCCACTGGCTCGCTTCCCAGATCCTCACCTTCACGGGTGCGGACGGACACGGTACCGGATTCCATCTCGCGATCGCCGATGACCAGCAGGTACGGCACGCGACCGATGGTATGTTCCCGAATTTTAAAGCCGATCTTCTCATTTCTCAAGTCGGCGTCCACTCTAAAACCCTGGTCCACAAGGCTTTGCGCCACTTCCGCGGCGTAGTCGTTCTGCCGATCGGTGATGGTGGCCACCACCGCCTGCACCGGCGCCAGCCATGCCGGCAGCGAGCCCGCGTGGTGCTCCAGCAGCACGCCGATAAAGCGCTCCATTGAGCCCAGGATCGCCCGATGCAGCATGACGGGCACCTGCCGCGAGCTGTCCTCAGCGACATATTCCGCGCCGAGGCGGCCCGGCATCGAGAAATCGAGCTGCATGGTGCCGAGCTGCCAGGTCCGGCCGATCGAGTCGCGCAGCGACACGTCGATCTTCGGCCCGTAGAACGCGCCATCGCCCGGGTTCAGGTGCCAGTCAAGCTTCTTCTCTTCCAGCACGCTCTGCAGCGCACCTTCGGCCTTATCCCACAGCGCCTCAGCACCGACCCGCTTTTCCGGGCGGGTGGAGAGCGCGACGCTGACGTCGGTAAAGCCGAAGTCGTTATAGACCTCGAACATCAGGTCGATAAAGCGCGAAACCTCGTCCTGAATCTGGTCCTCGGTGCAAAAAATATGCGCGTCGTCCTGCACGAAGTTGCGCACCCGCATCAGGCCGTGCAGCGTGCCGGAGAACTCGTTGCGATGGCAGGAGCCGAACTCCGACATCCGCAGCGGCAGGTCGCGGTAGCTCTTGAGCCCCTGCTTGTACACCTGGATGTGTGCCGGGCAGTTCATCGGCTTGATCGCGAACTCACGCTCCTCCGAGCGCGTCGTGAACATGTGCTCTTTATAGTTGGCCCAGTGGCCCGACTTCTCCCACAGCGAGCGGTCGATGATTTCCGGCGTATGAATTTCCTGGTAGCCGTGCGCGCGCAACTTGCCGCGCAGGTAGTCCTGAATCTGCAGGTACAACCGCCAGCCGTGGTCGTGCCAGAAGATCATGCCCGGCGCTTCTTCCTGCGTGTGGAACAGGTCGAGCACTTTGCCGAAACGGCGATGGTCGCGCTTTTCGGCCTCTTCCAGCCGGTGCAGATACGCCTGGAGCGCTTTCTTGTCCGCCCAGGCGGTGCCGTAAACGCGCTGCAGCATTTCGTTGCGCGAATCGCCGCGCCAGTAGGCGCCCGCAACCTTCATCAGCTTGAACGAACCGAGATGGCCGGTGCTGGGCACGTGAGGCCCGCGACACAGGTCGACAAAGTCACCCTGCCGGTACAGCGAGATTTCCTCGTTGGCCGGAATACTGGCGATAATTTCCGCCTTGTATTCCTCGCCCATGTCGCGGAAATAATCGACTGCCTCGTCGCGCGGCATCACCGAGCGGCTGACGTCGAAATTCTGCTTCGCCAGCTCCGCCATCTTGTTTTCGATGGCTTCGAGATCCTCCGGCGTAAACGGCCGCTTGTAGGCAAAATCGTAGTAGAAGCCGTCCTCGATCACCGGCCCGATCGTCACCTGCGCGTCCGGGAACAGCTCTTTGACGGCTTGCGCCAGCAGGTGGGCAGTGGAATGACGAATGACGTCGAGACCCTCCGCATCGCGACCGGTGACGATCGCAAGCTGGGCGTCGTTTTCGATTTGGTACGAAGTATCGACCAGCTTGCCATCGACCTTGCCGGCCAGCGCCGCCTTGGCGAGGCCTGGACCGATGTCGGCCGCGA
>DASSNT010000059.1:0-12266 GCA_035701285.1 Gammaproteobacteria bacterium
AGCGCAAGGCCTGCCCCGCGACCTGCTCGAACAGGTACGGCTGCTGACGAACCTCGAAACGCGCCAGCATAAATTGATGCAGATTATCCTGGTCGGCCAGCCGGAATTGCGCGAAATGCTGGCGCGCCGCGACCTGCGCCAGCTCGCGCAACGGGTCACCGGCCGCTACCATTTGATGCCGCTAGACGCGGCCGGCACCCGTGCCTACGTTCAACACCGCCTGCAAGTCGCCGGTGCGGGCGGCGCCATCTTTACGCGCCGCGCGCTCCGGCGGCTGTACCGTCTGAGCGGCGGGGTGCCGCGGTTGATCAACATCCTCGCCGACCGGGCGCTGCTGGGTGCCTATGCCGCGGAGCGGCGCGAATGCGACGCGGGGCTGTTAAAGCGGGCCGCCCGCGAGGTGCTCGACCGGTCGCCGCAACCGAAACCACGGCTGCGCCTGGCAGTTGCCGCGCTGGCCATCGCGGCGCTGGCTATTGGCAGCGTGCTTGTCTGGAACGGCCGCACTACCGCTGCGGACGCGGCGGCTGTGGCGACGATGGTGGCGCCGGCCGCGGCCGATACAGCGCCGGTCAAGGCGCGCCCCGACGATCCGCTGGCCGCCTGGCTGCAGGCGGCAGGCGCTGCCGCGGGCACCGATTCGGCCTTCGCCACTCTGTTCTCCCTCTGGGGAACCCGCTACGCCGCCGAAAGCGCTGCCTCAGCCTGTAACCAGGCGCAGGCCGCGGGACTCCGGTGCCTGTATCAGCAGGGGTCGTGGCGCCAAATGACCGGCTACAACCGGCCGGCGATCCTCACTTTGACAACTGCTGACGGGCACCGCTATCAGGCCGTCGTCACTGCGCTGGACGATGGTGCGGCGACGCTGCAGGCCGGCCCGCTCAGCAAAACCCTGCCGCTGGCCGCGCTGCGGCGCGACTGGAACGGTGAATTTCTGCTGCTGTGGCGGCCCCCGCCGGACAGTGACGGCTTGTTGCGCCAGGGCATGTCCGGTCCGGCTGTCGTCTGGTTGGGTAATCAACTCGCCAAGCTCGACACGGATCTGGCACCGGCGGCGGGAGTCGCCGCCTATGATGCCACTCTCGCCGGCGCGGTAAGGCGCTTCCAGCAACTGCACAATTTGCGCGTGGACGGCATTGCCGGCGAGCGCACGCTGATCGAGCTTAACAGCGTGCTCAAGTCAGCCGGAATACCGCAACTTAGGCAAGGTGCGTCGTAGTGTCGCTGTTACTGGATGCGTTGAAGCGATCCGAACAGGACCGTCAGCAGACGCTGAAGGACCGGCTGGGCCAGGCGGGACCGGCGCCGGGCGTGGCGCAAAAGCGTGCGCCGTGGGCGCTGGCGATCGTGATTCTGCTGGGGATCAATGCGGCGCTGGTTGTGTCCTGGCTGCGCACGCCTGAGCGGCCATCGTTGAAGCAGGTGCCCGCGATCGAAACCGCTCGGCCGGCGCCGATCACGCAGCCTGACGTGCGGTCGCTGGCCAATGAAGCTGCGCTTGCGGCACCCGCCGAAGCATCCTCCTCCAGCTCTCTTGTCCCGCCCGCGGCCGCAAAGGAGAGCGAAAGAACCATCGAGTCCGGCGAGGCGCCGGCGCTGGATACCCTGCCGGAATCGATTCGACGAGGCCTCCCTGAATTGCACATGCAGATCCACGTTTATGCAGACAATCCGGCCGACCGCTTCGTGATGATCAACATGCACCGCTACGCCGAAGGCGACACGCTGGCCACTGGTCCGAAGGTGATCCGTATCCGCCCCGACGGCGTTGTGCTTCGCTATCGCGACCGCAGCTTCCTGCTCCCGCGACGCCACTAAGGCTAGTCGTCCGGCCGCTCCGCGCGCCGCACGCCATTCAACAGATTCACCGGCGCGTATTGATCGGTCAGCACCGGCGCATCGGCATCCCAGTCGGGCTTGTCGCTCGCCAGCGTGGCCAGGTGCTCGACATCGATGCCGAGCGGGCTCAGATCGTACGGATACGCCGCCGCCAGCCGGCGCAGTTCTGCCGGCGACACCGGCGGCCCTTTGCGCGTCAGGATAATCCGGTTGCCGCTCAGGCCCTTGACGTTCAGGAACCAGCCAAAGGCTTTCTTGTAGGTGACCGATTCGCTGTCGTACAGGTCGCTGGATGAGAACGTGTTGGCAACCAGCACCCCGCCCGGCCCGAGCAACTCGCGACATTCGCGCAGGAACTCGACCGTCATCAGATGCGGCGGAATGTAGTCGCCGTTGAACGCGTCGAGAATGATCATGTCGTAGTGCTCGCCGCGTAAGCTCGCCCGCTTGATGTAGACGCGCCCGTCGCTGACGATCACGTGCTGGGTGGCGTCGGGGCGGTAATCGAAAAACCGCTCGGCCACATCGACGACAACCTGATCGATTTCGACGGTGTCGATGCGCGCCTTCGGATACAGCTTGTGCAGTGCGTAGGGCAACACCGCGCCGCCGAGGCCGACAATCAGGATCTTTTTTGGGTGCGGGTCGACGATCACGCCGCTCATCGCGAACTGGGTGTACGGAAACACCATGTTGTCGCGGTCGTTGTCGTAAATGCACGACTGCTCCAGCGGCACACGCCGGTGAACGGAAAACTTCAGGCAGCGCAGATGCCCATCGTCGGTGACGACGACGTTGCGATACAGCGACTGCTTCTTGTACAGCACCTGCGCCTGCGACAGCGCGGGCGCGAGCAGCAGTAACGCTGCCAGCGCAATCCACCGGGTCATGATGTGGCCTCCACCGCCGGCACCGGCATCCGCTGCAGCCAGGTGGCCGCGCCCGAAACCAGCAGAACGCCCGCGAGCGCCAGCAGAATGTGGTTCACCTCGAAATAGAGCACCAGATAAAAGGATGTGGCGAGCGTGCCGAGCGCACTGCCGAGGGTTGAAACGAAGTACAGCTTGCCCGCCATGTGTCCGCTGCTGGCGGCACTCAACACCAGCAGGCGGATCGCGTAGGGCGACACGATGCCGAGGATCAGCGTGGGCAGCAGGAACAGCAGCAACGCCGCGCACAGCGATCCATAGCGTGGATCGTAGATGCTGGAAAAGATCCATTTCATCACCGGGTCGGCAAACACGACCAGCGGCACGATGGCCGCCGCCGCCAGCGCAAGGACCAGCCCCAGCTTGCGCAGCGACGGACGGTGCAGCGACATCTGGCCACCGATCAGGTAGCCGAGCGCCAGCGCCAGCATAAACACGCTGATGATGCTGCCCCAGACGTAAATACTGTTGCCGAAGTACGGCGCGAGGATGCGTCCGCCGAGCAATTCGATCGACATGACGCTGTAGCCGGCGATGAATACCAGCGTAAAGACCAGGCTTCTGAACATAGCCTCCCTCGGAATAGCTGAATGGTTCAGCTATCATAACGGCTTTGCCCCAACTTCCTGTAGGAGCGGCCGCTGGCCGCGATGATTAATGATCGCGAGCAGCGCTCGCTCCTGCGATCATCGGAGACCGCTACTTGAGACCGCTGAACCCTTCCGATCTGTACGACGTGCGCGCAATGCTGGGCGAAGACGAGCAGATGGTGGCCGACACCGTCGCGCGTTTCATCGACGAACAGGCGCTGCCGGTTGTCGCCGAAGCCTTCGAGGCGGCGCGCTTTCCGCAGGAGCTGGTGCCGGAGATGGCCAAACTCGGCATTCTCGGCAGCTCCATCGAAGGCTACGGCTGCGCAGGCCTCTCCGGCACCGCGTACGGGCTGATCTGTCAGGAACTGGAGCGCGGTGACAGCGGCCTGCGCAGTTTCGCCTCGGTGCAATCCAGCCTGGTGATGTTCCCGATCCACGCCTACGGCTCCGAGGAACAAAAGCAACGCTGGCTGCCGGCGATGGCGGCGGCCGAGGCGATCGGCTGCTTCGGCCTCACCGAGCCGCACGGCGGTTCCGATCCGTCGAACATGAAGACCGTCGCCAGAAAGCAGGGCGGCGACTGGGTGCTGAACGGCGCCAAGATGTGGATCACCAACGGCTCGATTGCCGACGTGGCGGTGGTCTGGGCGATGACCGACGACGGCGTGCGCGGCTTCCTGGTCGAGAAGGGCATGAAAGGCTTTGACGCGCCGGAAGTGCGTCACAAGATGTCGCTGCGCGCCTCGATCACCTCGGCGCTGTACTTCGACAACGTGCACGTGCCTCAAGCGAACATGCTGCCGGGCGTCAAAGGGCTCAAGGGCCCGCTGTCGTGCCTGACGCAGGCGCGCTACGGCATCGCCTGGGGCGCGATCGGCGCGGCGATTGCCTGCTATAACGAGGTGCTCGAATACGTGAAGACGCGCGAGCTGTTCGGCAAGACGCTCGACCACACCCAGCTCGTGCAGCTCCGCCTCGCCGACATGGCGCGGCGCATCACTACTGCACAGGTGCTGGCGATCCGCCTCGGCCAGCTCAAGGACCAGGGCCAGCTGCACCCGACGCAGGTGTCGATGGCGAAGTGGAACAACGTGCGCATGGCGCTCGATATTGCCCGCGACGCCCGCGACCTGCTGGGCGGCAGCGGCATCACGACAGAATTCTGCCCGATCCGGCATGCGCTGAATCTGGAAAGCGTGATTACGTATGAGGGGACGGAGAGCGTGCATCAGCTGGTGGTGGGTAAGGAGATTACGGGTGTCAGTGCGTTTTAGAAGAACGGGGTTCGGGGTTCGGGATTCGGGGTTCGGGGCCACTTCGCGACTCAGAACGGCTTCTCTTGTTCTTGACCCGAATCCCGAATCCCGAATCCCGAATCCCGGCTCAGCCGCTTCGCCGACCGCGCTTCGCTCACGTTCGCAGATGCCTGCTTAACCGCCATGAGCGCCACCCAAAAAGCCGCCGCGCGCGCCATCAACCGCGCGGAAATCGTCGACAACAACTTCACCGCCTTCGTTCGGTCCTGGGACGAGGAACAACCGCCGCGGCCGGCGCTCGACGCGCCCATCGCCGACGGCAGCCCGCTGACCGGCGGCGCGTTCCTCGAGCTGTTCGAGTCGCAACTGCTTTCCCGGCACCTCGACCTGATCGCGCGGGCGATGCGGCTGCGCAACGAGGGCTTCTACACCATCGGCAGCTCCGGCCACGAATGCAACGCCGCGATCGCACGCGTTGCCCGCCATACCGACCCGGCCTTTCTGCATTACCGCAGCGGCGGCTTCATGATGGAGCGCGCCCGCCACGTGCCGGGCATCGACCCCGTCTACGACACCGCGCTGTCGCTCGCGGCGAGCGCCGAAGACCCGATTTCCGGCGGCCGGCACAAAGTCTGGGGCAGCGTGCCTTTATGGGTGCCGCCGCAAACGAGTACCATCGCGAGCCACTTGCCCAAGGCGGTCGGCACCGCGATCGCGATCGCCCAATCCGATCGGCTGAAGGCAGGCCTGCCGGTGCCGGCGGACAGCATCGTCATCGCCAGCTTCGGCGATGCCAGCGCCAATCACAGCACTGCGCTCGGCGCATTCAACGCCGCGCAATGGACCGCCTACCAGAAACTGCCCGCGCCGGTGGTGTTCGTCTGCGAGGACAACGACACCGGCATTTCGGTCAGCACGCCCGCCGGCTGGATCGAAGCGAACTTCAAAACCCGGCCGGGGCTGAAATACTTTCAGGCCGACGGCCTCGACCTGGTCGATACCCATGCGGTCGCGCAGGAAGCAATCGACTGGTGCCGGGCGCATCGGGCGCCGGTGTTTCTGCACCTGCGCATGAAGCGGCTGCTCGGCCATGCCGGCACCGATTTCGAAACCGAATACCGCTCGGTCGAGGCGGTCGAGGCCATAGAGGCGCAGGACCCGCTGCTGATGAGTGCCGAGACGGCGCTGGAAACCGGCCTGTTGAAGCCCGGCGAAATTATCGAGCGATATGAAGCGGCCCGCGAGCGTGTTGCGGCGGCCGCCGCGAAAGCGGCCGGCCAGCCGAAACTCACCAGCGCAAAAGACGTGATGGCACCGCTCGCACCGTATCACCCGCACGAGGTCAACACCGAAGCAACGCGCAACGACTATAGCGACGTACGTAACACAACCTTCGCTGATCGCCTGCCGGAAAACGACCCGCCGCGCCATCTCGCGATCCAGATCAACCGCGCGCTCGCGGACCTGCTGGCGAAATATCCGGAAGCGACGATCTTCGGCGAGGACGTGGCGCAAAAAGGCGGCGTCTACACCGTCACCACCGGGCTGACGAAAACCTTCAAGTCGGCGCGGGTCTTCAACACGCTGCTCGACGAACAGACCATTCTCGGCATGGCGCAGGGCGCTGCCTACATGGGCCTGCTGCCGATCCCGGAAATTCAGTATCTCGCCTATCTGCACAACGCCTGCGACCAGATTCGCGGCGAAGCGGCGTCGATGCAATTTTTTTCCAACGACCAGTACCGCAACGGGATGGTAGCGCGCATCGCCTCGCTCGGCTATCAGAAAGGTTTCGGCGGCCATTTTCATAATGACAACAGCACGACCGCGCTGCGCGACATCCCCGGACTGATCGTAGCCTGCCCGAGCCGCGGCGACGATGCGGCGATGATGCTGCGCACCTGCACCGCACTCGCCAGGGTCGACGGCCGCGTGGTCGCTTTCCTCGAGCCGATCGCGCTCTACATGACCAAGGACCTGCACCAGCCGAAGGACGGCAGCTGGCTGTTCGACTACCCGGCGCCCGACCGCGCCGTGCCGCTCGGCGAGGGGCGCGTTTACAATCCGCAGGCGAAAGACCTGCTGATCGTCACCTACGGCAATGGCGTCTATATGTCGTTGCGCGTCGCCAAACGCATTGAGGACGAAACCGGCAAAAAGGTTCGCGTGCTCGACCTGCGCTGGCTCAAACCGCTGAACGTCGAGCAGATCGCCCAACACGCGAACGATGTCGGCAAAGTGCTTGTCGTCGACGAAGGCCGCCGCACGGGCGGCATCGCCGAGGAAATCTTTACTGCGATCGACGAACATGCCGCGCCCGGCGTACAAAAGCGGCGTGTGGCCGGCGAAGACAGCTTTATTCCGCTCGCCGATGCGGCGAACCTGGTGCTGCCGTCGGAACCAGCCATCTTCACGGCTGCGGCGTCAATGATTACCGGCTGAACCGCAACGTTCCAATTCCCTCTCCCCCTTGGGAGGAGAGGGTTAGGGTGAGGGGCTATCCTCCTCTTACCGAATCCGCCGCCACCGGAAGTCGCGAATGATTTCCCGTGCCGCGTTATGCCCCGGCGCGCCGGTCACCCCGCCGCCTGGATGTGCACCCGACCCGCACATGTAAAGCCCGTTGATTGGCCCGCGATAGTCACCATGGCCGAGCACCGGCCGCGCGCTGAACAGCTGGTCCAGGCTCAGCGCGCCATGGAAAATGTCGCCGCCGACCAGGCCGAATTTCCGTTCCAGGTCGAGCGGTGACAGCGCCTGTCGTCCGAGTACGCTTGCCTTAAAGTTCGGCGCGTAATCGTTAACCGTCTCGATAATCCGGTCGGCCGCCACGTCGCGTTCTTCATCCCAGCTGCGCCCGTTCGGCAGCGCGTAGCGAAAATGCTGACAGAACAGGCTGGCAACGTGCTGACCCGGCGGCGCAAGTGTGTCGTCCAGGGTGCTCGGAATCACCATCTCGACCACCGGCTGAAGCGAGTAGCCCTCGTCAGATGCGTCACGCCAGGCGGCGTCCATGTACTTGAGCGACGGCGCGATGATGATGCCGGCGCTGTGCTGCGGCTGCTGCCCTTCCGGCAGGGCTGTGAAACGCGGCAGCTCCGATAGCGCGACGTTCATTCGAAATGTCGCCGACTCGCAGCGGTACTGGCGGATTCGTTCGGCGAAATCGGCGTCCAGTTCGTTCGTATCCAGCAGTTTCAGGTACAAGAGCTTCGGGTTGACATTCCCCACCACGACGCGCGCGCGGAACTCGCGGCCATCGACCAGCGTCACGCCGCCTGCGCGGCCATGCCGGACATCGACCCGCTCGACCGGCGCCCCCGTATGCACCTCGACGCCCAGCCGTCGCGCCTCCGCCGCCATCGCCTGTGTAATCGCGCCCATGCCGCCGATGGCGTGGCCCCAGACACCCTGGCGGCCGTTCACCTCGCCGAACACGTGGTGCAGCAGCACGTAAGCCGAGCCGGGCGTATAGGGGCTGGCGAAATTGCCCACAATGGAGTCGAAGCCGAAGACCGCCTTGATCGGGTCGGACTCGAACCAGCCGTCGAGCAGTTCGCCGGCGCTTTTAGTGAACAGCGCCAGCACATCCCGGCGCGCGGCAATCGGCAGCTTTTCAAAGCGCCGCCCCAGCGACAATGCGCGCAGCAGATCCGCTATGCCGCCGCCGCTGTTCGGGGGCGTTTTGAGAATCTGCTCGCGCAACAGCCCGGCGACCGCGTCCAGCATCCTGCCGTAGCGCGGCAGCATCTCGGCGTCGCGGCCGGAAAAGCCTGCGACCGCGCGTTGATCGGCCTGCGCATCGCCGCTCAACGTCAGTGATCGCCCGTCGGGCAACGGCAGGAAATTGTTCGCCCGCCGCTCGACAATGCGCAGGCCGTGCTCGGCGAGGCGCAAGTCGCGAATGACCTTTGGGTTCAGGAGACTGACGGTATAGCTGGCGACCGAGTTGCGAAAGCCGGGATGGAATTCTTCGGTGACCGCCGCGCCGCCGACCACCCCGCGGCGCTCAAAGACGCCCACCTTGAGCCCTGAGCGGGCCAGGTAACACGCGCACGTGAGACCGTTATGGCCGCCGCCGATGATGATGACATCGTAATCCAAAGCGTCTATTCCCCGAATGCCGGACTGGAGGCGCCTATGATACCGGCTCCCGCCGGCGCATGAATTCCTGCTAATATCCACGGCGCGGGTTCGCCAACACAAGGAAAAGGGACTATGGCACATGAGAGGAGACCGCGTAACGCCGTCGGAATGGCGTTGACGATAGGATTATTGGCAGTCGGGGCCACCGGGGCGGCCTCAGCAGCAACCGAGCCGCCGACACAACTCGGCGAAATCTCGATTATCGGCAGCCCGGTGCAACCACCGGAGATCACCGGCGCGACGCCGATCCTCAAAATCGGCCAGGAAGAAATCGAGGCCACCGGCCTCCAATCCGTCGGCGAGATTCTTCAGCAATTGACGGTTGCCGGCTCGGCGACCAACACCACCTTCAATTTTCGCGCCACCGGCGAGACCAACATCGACCTGCGCAACCTCGGCAGCGACCGCGTTCTGGTGCTGGTCAACGGCCGCCGCTGGGTTACCGGCCTCGACGGCAACGTCGATCTGAACGCGATTCCGCTGGCGATCATCGATCACATCGAAATCTACAAGGGCGGCGACTCGGCCCGCTTCGGTTCCGGCGCGATCGCCGGCGTCATTAACCTCGTCACGCGCAAGGATTTCACCGGCGCGCAGGCGAGCGCCTACTACGGCCAATATTTCGAAGACGGCCACCACGACGGCCGAACAGAGGCGTTCAGCTTTACCCTCGGCGCGAGCTCGACCAAAGGCAATATCGTCTTCGGCGCGTCCTACTTCGACCAGGAGCCGATTTTCGGCGGCGACCGGGCCATCAGCGCGGTGCCGCGATTCGGCACCGGCATCACCCGGGGCAGCTCGACGACCGAGCAGGGCCGCTTCAAAATTATCAATCCCGCGACCGGCGAACTGATGGACCTGACGGTCCGGAACGGTCAGCCGGGAACCAGCCTCAGCGATTTCCGGCCATTCAACCCACTGACGGATCGCTACAACTTTGCCCCGGCCAACTACCTGCTGACGCCGTCGGAACGCACCGGCCTGTATGTGCAGGGCATCTACGAAGTTGCGCCGGCGGTGTTATTTCATTCGGCCGTGGTCTACAACAACCGCCAGTCGGAGCAGCGCGTCGGGCCATCGGAAATCAAGATCGGCGCCAATACGCCGTTCCCGCTGTCGATCTCGGCGGAGAACCCTTACAACCCGTTCGGCTACGACCTGGTCGCCACCGGCGAAAACCCGAATTTTCTGGAGTACAGCCGCCAGGTCAGCGAACCCGGCCCGCGCTACTTCAACGAAGATGTCGACACGTACCAGTTCAGCGGCGGCTTTGCCGGCCACTTCGGCAAGGAGGCCGACGCGATCGGCTGGGACCTGAGCTACATCTACAACCGCAACGACATGGCGATCCTGGCACAAAACCTGCTGAACGCGGAGCGCATCGCACAGGCACTCGGGCCGGCTGACGAATGCGGACCCGGCAGCGCCCATCCGCGCTGCGTGCCGCTGAACCTGTTTGGCGGCCAGTACCAGGGCGGCACGATCACGCCGGCGATGCTCGACTACATCACCTACACCGGCCACCGCCGGATCATGAGCACGATGCACAGCTACACCGCCCATCTCGGCGGACCGATCGTCGACCTGCCCGCCGGCCCGCTGGCGTTCGCATTTGGCTACGAGCATCGCATCGAACACGGCCGGGATATTCCCGACTCGGTCACCGCCGCCGGCAACTCGTTCGGCGATTTCGAATCCCCCGCCGAGGGCGGCTTCAGCGTCGACGCCGAATTCCTGGGGATCGAAGTACCGCTGCTCGCCGACCTGCCCGCGGCCGAGCAACTTAACGTTTCGCTGCAGGGGCGCCATGCGAATTTCGACACCTTCGGCACCGTCAACGCCGAACGTGCCGGGCTGCACTGGCAACCTGCAGAGTCGTGGCTGGTGCGCGCGCACTGGTCAGAGGATTTTCGCGCCCCGACGATCCGCGAAATGTTTGGCGGCAGCAGTGTCGGCGCGCCGCCGCTCAACGATCCGTGCACGAACTACACAAATGCGACGCCTCCTGCTGTGGCAGCGGCATGCGGGGCGGCCGGCGTACCGGCCGGCTACGCACAGTCGGACCCGATGATTCGAACCGTCAGCGGCGCCAACCCCGATCTCGAGCCGGAAACCTCCTTCTCACGCGGTATCGGCGTGGTATTCGAACCGGACTGGCTGCGGGCGCTGCAGGTCAGCATCGACTACTGGCAAATTCAGGTAAACAATGCCATCGCACAGCTTGACCCCCAGCAGATTCTGAACGGCTGCTATGTCGGTGGCGTGCGGGGGTACTGCGAACAAATCCAGCGCGCGCAAACCGGCGCGATCAAAAACATCGACAACCGCATGACCAACGCCGGCAGCATTCTCACTGCCGGCTTCGACACCGGCGTGCGTTTCAACTTCCCCAAATCGGCTTTCGGCCAGTTCGCGCTCGACTGGCGGACGACGTGGCTGCGCCAGTTCAAGGAAACGCTGACACAATACACCGCCAGCGGCTCAGAGCCGATTGTCACCCGCCGAGCCGGCAGGGAATTCGGCGGCCCGGGCGGCTTCCCGCTGGTGCGCTCGAACCTGTACCTCGACTGGCGCCTGGGCGACTGGAGCGCGGATCTGCTGGTGCGCTACATCAGCGACATGAGCGAGACATGCAGCGACTCGTTCGACGGCACACCATTGAGCTTCACCAACCTGGGGTTGTGCGCCTACCCGAACGAAACCAACGAGAATCTGTCCCGCAACAAGCTCGGCGCCACAACCTACTTCGACATCCGCGCGAGCTACGACTTCGACCTGATCAACTCGACGCTCTCATTCGGGGTGCGCAACCTGTTCGACCGCCAACCGCCGGTTTCCTACACCGCCAGCGGCAGCTTCGACCACACGATCTACCCGGTGCCGGGCAGGTTTCCATACGTAAGCGTAGAGGCGAGATTCTAGTTCGTTCTCGCTCTTAGTCTTCTCTTAGCCGGCCACGACGGCCGACTCTTATTCCCGCGATTTGAGCACAGCCGAAGATCGGGCTGAAAATGGGGGGTGAGGCGGACAAAGGCGAAGCATTGCTTCGCCCCGCCGAACGATCGCACAGGATGTGCGAGCGGGCAGGCGCACCAGGGAAGGTAGCTGCAGCGACGCTTGTTATCGCCGCGAGTTCTGTTCCGCCCCGATCTTCAGCCCGATCTTCGGGAAGTCCAAAATGCAGGGATGCATTTTGGACCAAGCTCCATGAGCAGTGGCTTTGGTTACTTTCCCCGTAAGGAAAGTAACCCGGCTGCCGGGCCGGAACCCGGCTTCCAATCAACCCGCCGAAGGCGGCACAAAACCGCGTGTTGAAATACGAGGAAGCCGACTACTGGCGCCGGTAAGTACCGATCAACTCAGCCATACCCACCCGATGCCCCTGCATCACCTGCAATAACGCAGCCTTCGTCATATGCCCCCGCGCCGGCAGGCGCGTATCGAGCACATAGAGCTTGAAGTGATAATGATGCACACCGGAGGGTGGGCAGGGGCCGGCGTAG
>DASSNT010000060.1:0-6287 GCA_035701285.1 Gammaproteobacteria bacterium
CGGGTTTTTGCCCCGGCATGTGCCGGTTCGACAAGTTAATTATTACTGGGGCGTAGCCAAGCGGTAAGGCACGGGGTTTTGATCCCCGCATGCGCAGGTTCGAATCCTGCCGCCCCAGCCAAACAGTTGAGTTGAGCAAGCGGGGGGCTTCAGGCTAGCCGCTTGCTTTGAGGCGGCTGCGCGGCAGGATGAGAACCAGCAGGTTCGACAAATTTGTCTGGAACAAATTTGAACCGCCGGAGGCGGGCCCCGAAGGGGCGGAGGGCAGGATGCCCGGAGTAATCCTGTCGCCCCAGCCAAATTGAATACGAGGCGATCAAGTCGCCAAGGCAGCTTAATCCGGGAGCACGCATGTCAGACGGCAGCATGATGGTCTTTGCGGGCAACGCCACGCCACAGCTTGGTCACGACATCGCGTCCCATCTGCAGTTGCAGCTCGGCAAGATGCAGGTCGGTCGGTTCAGCGACGGCGAGATCATGGTGGAAGTGGCCGACAATGTCCGCGGCCGCGACGTGTTTATCGTCCAGTCCACCTGTCCGCCGACGAACGACAACCTGATGGAGTTGCTGATTATGGTCGATGCGCTGCACCGCGCATCGGCGTCGCGCGTGACGGCGGTGATGCCGTACTTCGGCTATGCGCGCCAGGACCGCCGGGCGCGGGCCGCGCGGGTGCCGATTACCGCGAAACTGGTGGCGGACATGATCGCCACCGCCGGTGTGGATCGTGTCCTGACGGTCGATCTGCACGCCGAGCAGATTCAGGGATTTTTCAACATCCCGGTGGACAACGTATACGCATCGCCGCTGCTGCTCGGCGACGTCTGGAAACAGAAGTACGACGACCCGGTTGTCGTGTCGCCCGACGTGGGCGGCGTGGTGCGGGCGCGGGCGCTGGCCAAGCGGCTCGATGACGCGGACTTGGCGATTATCGACAAGCGCCGACCGCGGCCGAACGAGGCCAAGGTGATGAACATCATCGGCGAGGTCAAAGGCCGCACCTGCATCATCGTCGACGACCTGGTCGATACCGCCGGCACGCTGTGCATGGCGGCGAGGGCGCTCAAGGAAGAGGGTGCCGTCCGGGTGGTGGCTTACATCACCCACCCGGTATTGTCAGGCCCGGCGATCGACAACGTGAGCGGGTCGGAACTGGATGAACTGGTGGTTACGGATACCATTCCGCTGCAGCCGAAGGCGCAGGAATGTCCGCGGATCCGCCAGTTGAGCACCGCCGAGATCCTGGCGGAAACGATGCGGCGCATCAGTGACGAAGAGTCCGTCAGCTCGCTGTACATCGACTGAATTTGCGCCGTGAGGGCGCATGAAGAGCCGAACCTGGTCGCGGGGGAGGCGTTGTTGAACCGGCCCGGACGGGCCATTTGGAGCAAGAAACATGGCAATCAGCTTTCAGTTAAGCGGAGAAGTCCGCGGCGACAATGGGAAGGGTGCGAGCCGCCGCCTGCGTCGCCACGGCAAGGTTCCCGCAATTCTCTACGGTGGCGGCGAGCAGCCGCTGGCGTTGTCGTTGGACCATAACGAAGTGCTGCGGAACCTGGCGCACGAAGCGTTCTATTCGCACATTCTCACGATCAACGTCGGCAAAGACGTTCATCAGGCGATTCTGAAGGATATTCAGCGCCATCCGGCGAAGACGGAAGTGCTGCATCTCGACTTGCAGCGGGTCAAGGCCAATGAAGCGATCCGCGTCCACGTGCCGCTGCACTTCATCAACGAGAGTACCGCGCCGGGCGTCAAGGCTGGCGGCGCGATCTCGCACCACATGATCGACCTCGAAATCGAGTGCATCCCCAGCAAGCTGCCCGAGTACGTGGAAGTCGATGCCGGCGCGCTGGAAATCGGCGACTCGATTCACCTGTCGGAGGTCAAGGTTCCCGAGGGTGTGGCGATCGTCGCTCTGACCCACGGCGAGGAGCAGGACCGCCAGGTTGTGTCCGTCCACCATGTCCGCGTGAGCGAGGAGCCTGCAGAGGAAGCGCCTGAGGAAGCTGCCGTCGAGGTGGAGGCCAAGGGCAAGGAGAAGGGCGAAGGCGAGTCTGAAGAAAACGCATGACGCCGTGACTCAAGCCAACGACACACCGTTGCAACTCGTGGTCGGCCTCGGTAACCCCGGGGCCGAGCACGTTTTGACGCGCCACAACGCCGGTTTCTGGTTCGTCGATGCGCTCGCGGAACGCGAAGGCGGCCGCTTCACTCCCGAGCGCAAGTATCACGGCGACCTGTGCCGCGTGAATGTGGCCGGAAACGATCTGCGCTTGCTGAAGCCGGCCACGTTCATGAACCGCAGCGGTCAGGCGGTGCAGGCGCTGGCATCGTATCTCAAGCTGCCGCCGGAAGCGATTCTCGTCGTCCACGACGACCTGGATCTGCCGGCCGGCACGTTGCGCCTCAAATGGTCGGGGGGACACGGCGGCCATAACGGCCTGCGCGATATCACCAGTCATCTCGGCCCGAACTTTCGCCGCCTGCGCATCGGCATCGGCCATCCCGGTAACAGCCGCGAAGTAATCGATTACGTGCTTCAGCGGGCGCGGCCGGACGAGGAGCAGCAGATCATCGAAGCTGTCGGCCGCGGCCTCGACCTGTTGCCGGAGCTGCTGGATCGCGGCTTCGAATACGCTATGCACAAACTGCACACCGGAACAGGTGACAACTGATGGGAATTCGCTGCGGCATCGTCGGCCTGCCGAACGTCGGCAAATCGACTCTGTTCAACGCTCTGACCAAGGCCGCCATCGCGGCCGAGAACTATCCGTTCTGCACCATCGACCCGAACGTCGGCATTGTGCAGGTGCCCGACCCGCGGATCGACAAGCTGGCGGAAATCGTCCAACCGGAAAAGCGGCTGCCGACGACGGTCGAGTTCGTGGACATCGCCGGTCTGGTCGCCGGGGCGTCGAAGGGCGAGGGGCTGGGCAACCAGTTCCTGGCCCATATTCGCGAGACTGACGCCATTGCCCACGTCGTGCGCTGCTTCGTCGACGACGACGTGATTCACGTGTCCGGCCAGATCGACCCGCTGAGCGACATCGAAGTCATCAACACCGAACTGGCGCTTGCCGACATCGACACGGTCGGCCGCGCGCTGGACCGGCTGACGCGTGTGATCAAGTCCGGCGACAAGGACGCGCTCGCAAAGCATGCGGTTCTGACCAGGCTGCGCGACCACCTGGACGCCGGCGAACCGGCACGCACCGCGGGCCTGGACGCCGACCAGCGCCGGCTGGTCCGGGACATCAACCTGCTCACCCTGAAGCCGATCCTGTACATCGCCAACGTCGCCGACAACGGCCTGGCGAATACCCCGATGCTGGAGCGGGTGAAGCAGCGGGCGGCGGAGGAAGGCGCCGAGGTGGTTGCGGTCTGCGCGGCAATCGAAGCCGAAATTGCGGTGCTGGACGAAGCCGACAAGGCTGAATTTCTGGCCGACATGGGCCTGGAAGAACCGGGTCTCAACCGCGTCATCCGAGGCGCCTACAGCCTGCTCGGCCTCGCGACCTTCTTCACGGCCGGTCCCAGGGAAGTGCGCGCCTGGACCGTCAAAAAAGGCGCGACCGCGCCGCAGGCGGCAGGCGTCATTCATACGGACTTCGAGAAAGGCTTTATCCGCGCCGAAGTCGTCGCCTACGAGGACTTCGTCCGCTGCGGCGGCGAAACCGGCGCCCGCGAAGCGGGTAAATGGCGGCTGGAGGGCAAGGACTACCACATCGTTGAGGGCGACGTAATGCACTTCCGCTTCAACGTATAGAACCCTCTCCCTCAGAGCCTCCCCCTGCGAAGGCAGGGGGAGAGGGCAGGGTGAGGGGAGTACACCCGGCGCGAAGCGGCGCACGACCCGATACCTTGACTTGAAACCCTCGAAACCCGACAATTCCGCTTCTCCGAAACCCGTTTCGGAGCCCCGCACGTGGTGATGTAGCTCAGATGGTTAGAGCGGCGGACTCATAACCCGCAGGTCGGTGGTTCAATTCCACCCATCACCACCATTTCCCCTTCAATTATTTTCCACTTTCGACCACTAATCCCTTGCAGAACAAGGGCTGCAGGCGCTTTTTCTGACGCGCCAATGGTCTATAGTGGATCATCGTTTCTCATAATGTACCCTCAATTCGTTGGCACTTTTGAGGGTACATCGCTATTATGCTGATCTGATACCCTCAATTTTGCAGCCAGGAGGAACCGGCTATGAAGCTGAATGAGGCCAAGGTCCGCTACGCTAAACCCCAAGACAAGGACTACAAATTGTCGGATGGGCGCGGAATGTACATGCTGGTGAAGACCAACGGCTCCAAATATTGGAGATTGAACTACCGATTCCGCGGGAAGGCCAAGACACTGGCGCTGGGCGTTTACCCGGATGCCTCGTTAAAAAAGGCGCGAGCCCGGCGTGACGAGGCGCGTACGCAGCTCGATGACGGTATCGATCCAGCCGCAGCCAAGCAGGCGGCCAAGCTGGCCGACAACAAAGCCGATACGTTTGAAGCAGTGGCGCGCGAGTGGTTTCAGCAGCATTCTCCCGGCTGGGCCGCCAATCATGCAAGCAAAGTCATTCGACGCCTCGAAAAAGACATTTTCCCTTGGGTTGGCGACAAGCCGATGGATGCGATCGACCCGCCGGAACTGCTCAAGGCATTGCGGCGGATACAGGCGCGCGGCGCATTGGAAACCGCGCATCGGGCGAAGGCGACCTGCGGCCAAGTGTTCCGCTACGGCATCGCTACCGGCCGCGCCACGCGCGATCCAGCGGCCGATCTGAGGGGAGCGTTGCCGCCGGTCAAGCCTACCCACTTCGCATCCGTCACCGATCCGCGGGAAATCGGCAACCTGCTACGCGTGATCGACGGCTACCGCGGCGACCATATCACTCGGTACGCGCTCAAGCTGGCGCCATTGGTGTTCGTCCGGCCCGGCGAGTTGCGCGGTGCCGAGTGGTCCGAGATTGATCTTGAGGCAGCCGAATGGCGGATACCGGCCGCCCGCATGAAGATGAACGCCGTTCACATCGTGCCCCTGTCCAAGCAAGCAGTGGCGATCCTCCGAGACATGCAGCCGGCGACTGGAGGCGGCCGCTTCGTTTTTCCGGGCGCCCGGTCGAGCCAGCGCTGCATGTCAGAAAACACCATTACGGCCGCGCTGCGCCGCATGGGCTATTCCGGCAAGGAAATGACCGGGCACGGCTTCCGATCAATGGCATCGACCCGCCTGAACGAGATGGGATGGAAGCCGGACGTGATCGAACGCCAGTTGGCTCATGCCGAGCGGGATCCGATCCGCGCTGCCTACAACTACGCCGAGCATCTACCGGAGCGCCGGAAGATGATGCAGGCATGGGCGGACTACCTGGATGGACTCAAGGGTGGCGCTGACGTGGTGCCGATTCGCGCGAACGCGAGCGCCTAAAGGGCGCTCACGCTACTTTCTGTTTCGCCGTTTCGCGGCCCTTATCCAGGTATGCCGCCACGTCGCGTATGTCGGCGACGCGTAGCTTCCCGTCCTTGCAGGTTTCCAGCGGGAATGTCCCGCGGCGAACCGCTTCGAGCACGCTGCGACTGTTCTTGTAGCCGGTGGCCTTCGCCAGCTGTTCGGTGTTGAGGCGCAGCGTGCCGAATGTCTCGAAAAGCATTTTTTCGGTTTCGGTCATCGTGGCTAACCCTTCACGCACACGACTTGTTTCAACGTGTGCACGATTTCCACCAAGTCGGCCTGCGCCGCCATCACCGCGTCGATGGATTTGTAGGCTGCCGGCGTTTCGTCGATCACGTCCTTGTCCTTGCGACACTCGACGTCCGCTGTCGCACTGGCATGATCCTCGACCGTGAAGCGCCGCTTCGCCTCGCCGCGGCTCATAGCGCGGCCGGCGCCGTGACTGCATGAGCAGAACGACTCCGGATTGCCCTTGCCCCGCACAATAAACGACTTGGCGCCCATGCTGCCGGGGATAATGCCCAGATCGCCGGTTCTCGCGCGCACTGCCCCCTTACGGGTGACCATGACATTCGCGCCGAAGTGGTTTTCCTTGGTGATGTAGTTGTGGTGGCAATTCACGGCCATCTGGCCGGCATAAAACCCGCCCAACTCATGGGCCAGCGCTTGCAACACTGTTTTCATCATCAATTCACGGTTCAGACTTGCGAACCGCTGTGCCCAGCCGACGGCCGTCACATAGTCGTCGTACAGATCGGACCCTTCCGGAATGTAGGCCAGGTCGGCATCGGGCAGGTTGATAAACCACCGGCGCATGTCTTTCTTCGCGGCGGCAATGAAAT
>DASSNT010000061.1:0-5686 GCA_035701285.1 Gammaproteobacteria bacterium
TCGACGCGTTCGTAAACCTCGATCTGGTCGCCCACCTTGACGTCGTTGTAGTCCTTGACGCCGATACCGCATTCAGTACCGGACCGAACCTCATTGACGTCATCCTTGAAGCGCCGCAGCGACTCCAGCTCGCCTTCGTAAATCACGACATTGTCGCGCAACACGCGAATCGGATTGCTCCGCTTGACGACACCCTCGGTGACCAGACAGCCGGCAATCGCGCCCAGCTTCGGCGAACGGAACACATCCCGCACCTCGGCGAGGCCCACGATCTGCTCGCGCAACTCCGGCGACAACATGCCCGATAACGCCTGCTTGACGTCATCGATCACGTTATAAATCACGCTGTAATAACGCAAATCGACGCCGTTATCTGCAATCAACTTCCGCGCCGACGCATCCGCACGAACGTTGAAGCCGATAACCACCGCGTTCGACGCCACCGCCAGGTTCGCATCCGACTCGGTAATACCGCCGACACCGCTCGACACCACGTTAACCTTCACCTCGTCGGTCGAAAGCCCCGTCAAGCTATCGTTCAGCGCCTCGACACTACCCTGCACGTCGGCCTTCACCAGCACGTTCAGCGTCTGCACGTCGCCGGCTTCCATCTGCGAGAACATATCCTCGAGCTTCGCGCTTTGCTGCCGGGCGAGCTTCACATCGCGGAACTTGCCCTGGCGATACAGCGCGACCTCGCGCGCCTTGCGTTCGTCGGCCACCACCAGCACATCGTCGCCGGCGCTCGGCGTGCCGGACAGACCCAGCACCACCGCCGGCATCGACGGACCGGCCGCCTCGATGGCGTCGCCGTTCTCGTCGAACATTGCCCGCACGCGGCCGTACTCGCGACCCGCCAGCAGAATATCGCCCGCCTTCAGCGTACCGCGCTGCACCAGCACCGTGGCCACCGAACCGCGGCCCTTCTCGAGGCTGGACTCGATCACCACACCGGCTGCCGGCCCTTCGGCCACCGCCGTCAGCTCCAGCACCTCGGCCTGCAGCAGAATCGAATCAAGCAAATCGTCGATGCCCTGGCCGGTCTTGGCCGACACCGGCACAAAAATGTTTTCGCCACCCCAGTCTTCCGGAATGACCTCATGCTTGGACAACTCGGTCTTGATACGGTCAGCGTCGGCGTCTTCGCGATCCATCTTGTTGACGGCCACGACCAACGGCACGCCTGCGGCGCGTGCATGCTGCACCGCCTCGACCGTCTGCGGCATTACACCGTCATCCGCGGCCACCACCAGCACGACGATATCGGTCGATTCGGCGCCGCGCGCACGCATCGCGGTAAAGGCTGCGTGGCCCGGCGTATCCAGGAACGTCACGATGCCCTTGTCGGTCTCGACGTGATACGCACCGATGTGCTGCGTGATGCCGCCCGCTTCGCCCGACGCCACTTTGGTGCGGCGAATGTAATCGAGCAGCGACGTCTTGCCGTGGTCGACATGACCCATCACCGTCACAACCGGCGGACGGGCCTGCGCGTCGCCCTCGGCCTCGCCGGCCTGCATCAACTCGTCTTCGAGCGCGTTTTCCTTCAGCGGCTTGGCCTTGTGGCCCATCTCCTCGACCACCAGCGTCGCCGTGTCCTGGTCGATGACCTGGTTGATGGTCGCCATCGCGCCCATGCCCATCATCACCTTGATGACCTCGGTGGCCTTCACCGCCATGCGCTGCGCCAGATCGCCCACCGTAATCGTTTCCGGAATGGCAACTTCGCGCACCTGCGGCGCGACCGGCTTCTCGAAGCCATGCTTGGACTCGACCGATACGGCGCCGGCCGTGCGGCGCTTCGGTTTCTTCTTGCGCCGGCCACTCTTATCCTGCGAGACGTGCAGCTCCTTGCGCCCGTACTTGGTCGCCCGCGCAGCGCGCGCGGCGTTTTCGGACAACGGGGTGCCGGACGAACGCTTCTGCACGCGCTCGTCCTTTTCCGCCTCTCGCTTGGCTTCGGCCTCGGCGCGCGCGCGTTCGGCCTCGGCCTCACGCTGTTCACGCGCCTGCGCCTCGCGTTCCCGCGCCTCGGCTTCTTCACGCTCGCGCTGCGCGCGCTCGTCTTCCTCACGCTTGCGGGTTTCCGCTTCCTGGCGGGCGCGTTCCTCGGCCTCGACTTTCGCCCGCGCGGCCGCTTCGGCCTCTTCGCGCTCCGCGACTTCGCGCGCCCGCTCCTCGGCTTCGGCCGCCTTGCGCTGCGCCTCGTCTTCCAGCATCGCGCTGCGCTTCACGTAGGTGCGCTTCTTGCGAACCTCGACGCTGACCGTCTTGGCTCGGCCCTGCGCGCCGGACAGCTTCAACTCGCTGACGCTGCGCCGCTTCAGGGTAATCTTGCGCGGCGACGAGCCATTCTCCTTGTCGGCAGCTTCGGGGCGTGCCCCGTGGCTCTGCCGCAGGTGAGTCAGCAACTGCATCTTCTGGTCGTCGTCGATGGTCGCTCCCGGGTCGGCAATGTCACCCAGCCCGGCTTCGCCCAACTGGCTCAGCAGACGATCGACATTCACGCCGAGCGCCTCTGCAAACTGTTTGATCGTTACTTCCGCCATATCACTGCTCCGGGTCCGATAGACGCTGAGGCCCAAAAATGCTCGCACATCCTATGCTGAAAATTGATTTTCCAGTCCGCGCGTTCGCCTCAGCTTTCCTCCGCAAACCACGGTTCGCGCGCTTTCATAATCAATGCCGCGGCGCGCTCCGCGTCCAGACCGTCAATATCTTCCAGGTCATCGACCGACTGCTCGGCCAGGTCCTCCATGGTGACGACACCCTTCGCGGCCAGCGCAAACGCCAGCTCGCGATCCATGCCTTCCATACCCAGCAGATCCTCTGCCGGCTCGGCGCCGTCCATCTGTTCTTCGCTGGCAATCGCCTGCGTCAGCAGCACGTCGCGAGCGCGGCCGCGCAGTTCCTCGACGATGCCTTCGTCGAATTCCTCGATCTGCAGCAGCTCGCTGTTGGGCACGTAGGCGATTTCCTCGATGCTCGAGAAACCTTCCTGCACCAGGATGACCGCGACTTCCTCGTCGACGTCGAGCTGCTTCATGAACATTTCCTGCAGCGTGCGCGTCTCCGCCTCGCTCTTCTCTTCGGCCTGGCCCTCGGACATCACGTTGAGTTCCCAGCCGGACAGTTCGCTCGCGAGGCGCACGTTCTGGCCGCCGCGGCCGATCGCCTGCGACAGCTTCTCCTCGTCGACAGCGATATCCATGCTGTGCGAGTCCTCATCCACGACGATCGACACGACTTCCGCCGGCGACATCGCGTTAATCACGAACTGCGCAACGTTCTCATCCCACAGAATGATGTCGATGCGCTCGCCGGACAGCTCGTTCGATACCGCCTGCACGCGCGAGCCGCGCATGCCGACGCAGGCGCCGACCGGGTCGATGCGCTGATCGTGGCTCTGCACCGCGATCTTCGCGCGCAGGCCCGGGTCGCGCGCCGCGCCCTTGATCTCAATCAGGCCCTGGCCGACTTCCGGCACTTCGAGCTTGAACAGCTCGATCAGGAACTCCGGCGCCGTGCGCGTCACGAACAACTGCGGCCCGCGCGGCTCCGGCCGCACTTCGCGCAGGAAGCCGCGCACCCGGTCACCCGGCCGCACCGCCTCGCGCGGAATCATTTCCTCGCGGGCGATATAGGCCTCGGCGTTATTGCCGAGGTCGATGTACACATTGCCGCGCTCAAGGCGCTTGACGATGCCCATCACCAGCTCGCCAACACGATCCTGGTAAGCCTCGACCACCTGCGCCCGCTCGGCCTCGCGCACCTTCTGCACGATCACCTGCTTGGCGGCCTGCGCGGCGATTCGGCCGAATGCCACCGAATCCAACGGCTCCTCGATAAAGCCGCCGACTTCGATGTTCGAGTCGCGCTCGCGGGCCTCGCTCAGCGTCAGCTGGCTGTCCGGCGTCTCGATTTCGGCGTCGTCTTCCAGTACTTCCCAGCGGCGGAACGTTTCGTAGTCGCCGGTCTGCCGGTCGATCGAGACGCGCGCGTCAATCTCGCCGCTGTGGCGCTTGCGCGTCGCGGAAGCGAGAGCCGCCTCGATCGCCTCGAAAATGACTTCCTTCTCGACGCCTTTCTCGTTCGAAACCGCGTCCGCAACGAGCAAAATCTCTTTGTTCATACCTTAAAGCTCCGGAACCAGCTTTGCCTTGTCCACGCTCGACCGCGGGAATCGCAGCCGCTCACCCGCCACATCCAAAACAACCTGCTCGTCTTCCAAACCGACGAGCGTGCCGCGAAACCGGCGCCGGCCGTTCACCAGCGCGTGCGTCTGCAACTTGATTTCGCTGCCCGCGAAGTGCTCGAAATCCGCCGCCGTACGCAACGGCCGATCCAGGCCCGGCGACGAAATCTCCAGTTCGTAGGCGCCGGGAATCGGATCCTCGACATCCAGCAGCCCGCTCACCTGGTGGCTGACGCGGCCACAGTCGTCAAGCGTAATCCCGTCCGGGCTGTCGATAAAAATACGCAACGTCGATTGCCGGCCGCGCGGATGGTATTCGATATCCACCACCGAATAACCCAGCCGCTCGATCGTCGGCTCGAGCAGGTCGAACAGCTTGTCGCGTACTGTATCCATTCCACAAACAAAAAATGGGCCAGCGGCCCACTTCTTATTAAACCCTCGGATGAGGGTTCAGCTATAAAAAAAGCCCTGCCGGGCTTTTACCAAAATTGGTAGCGGGGGCAGGATTTGAACCTGCGACCTTCGGGTTATGAGCCCGACGAGCTGCCAGACTGCTCCACCCCGCACCAGCAGAACGAGAATTATGCATACATTGGTGGCGAATTTCAAGCTCACACGCGCGAAACGTTCAGGACGTCGGTAATCCGTTCGCCGTCCCAGACGAAGTAGTAATGCTTGCTTTGCACGACCGGCCGAAGCGCGCGGGGCTTGAAAACCGCGGCGCAGACGCCGCCGTTGCAACGTACACTATCGTACACAATCCCGCTGCGGTCCGCCGCCTTCTGCGCCATCCCGAACCGCTGGCTCCCGCTATAGTCATCCCGGCGGTAGCACTCCGGCCACTCGCGCTGCCCGCCGCGCAGATCGACCAGCCGTGCGCTCACGCCGCCGGCGTACTGGCGCATCTCCACCTTCATCGCCGGCGCGCGCGACCACCGCAGAATGCGCTCACGATGATAGGTCGACTCGGCGATCGCCGTCGGTTCCTCGCGCGCAGAGTAGTAAACACCGAAGCTGCCGTCCGAGAACCGGCTGCCATCCGGATTGGGATGCGTGAACGCCGCCATAATCGGCGTCGTCCCCGGCCCGGCAATGCGATCGGCCTCCGGCACCAGGTCCAGCCGCCCCCAGTCCTGCAGCACCCGCGGATTCGTCGCGGCCTCCACCGCATAAACCGCCGCCAGATCCTCCGGCGCCGCTACCGAATCGAACGGGCCGACTGGCGGAAACCGGCTGGGAATGATGCGAACAGCGTGCTGCCAGACAACGCGCCGGACCGCTGCCTCCGTCAACCGCGCCACCCGTCCAGGAGCGCACGCACCCGGTACAAATCCGCCACCCGCCCCGACGCCATCACCTGGATCGGCGCCTGGCCATGAAACAGCGGCGCATCGTTTGGGCTCGTCGGCCACCGGCGCGCAAACTCGGCATCCGGAAACAGAATCTGCAAATCCTTCCAGATGCCCAGGATGTAGGAAATCCGCTCGA
>DASSNT010000062.1:0-7045 GCA_035701285.1 Gammaproteobacteria bacterium
TCCGCAATCAGGTTCAAATCGAGACTTTGCGACATCGACGCAATCGCCGACGCGATAGACGCGCCGGAACTGCCGGTATGAATATCGCGCACGAACGAATGATCGAGCTTCAGCGTATCGATCGGCAACCGGCGCAAATAACTCAGCGACGCATATCCGGTGCCGAAATCGTCGATCGCGATGCGGATGCCGTGACTGCTCAACTCCCGTAACTTCCGCACCGTATTCTCGACGTCCTTCATGATCATGTTCTCCGTAATCTCGATTTCGAGCGCCTCGCCGGGCAACTCGTACTCCTCGAGAATCGACACGATCATCTCCACCAGCCCCGCCTGCTCGAACTGCAGCATTGAAAAGTTCACCGCCACGCGCAGATCCGGCAACTCCTTCCGCCAGGCTGAAATATCCTGGCATGCCTGGCGCAGTACCCACTCGCCCAATGCCACGATCAGCCCGCTCTCCTCCGCAATCGGAATGAACTCGCCTGGCGCCATCACCCCGCGGGTCGGATGCCGCCAGCGCACCAGCGCCTCGACGCCCGTCACCCTGCCGGTCGTCACGTTCACCTGCGGCTGATAATGAATCATGAACTGATTGCCCTGCAGCGCGCGGCGCATCCCGCTTTCCAGCGACACATAGTCTGTGATCACCGTGCTCATGTCGTCACGGTAAAACTCGTACGCGTCCTTGCCGCGCGCCTTCGCCTCGTACATCGCGATGTCCGAGCGGCGAATCAGCATGTCCGGATTTTCGCCATGCTCCGGATACAGCGCGATGCCGATGCTGACGGTCACAAACAGCTCATGGTCGCCGACGATGAACGGCCGGTGCAGCTCGTTCAGAATCTTTTTCGCCACCTCGCCCGCCTCGGTCCGCCGTCCCGCATTGGGCAGCAGCAGCATGTACTCGTCGCCACCGGCGCGCGCCAGCGTATCGCCCTCGCGCAGGCAATGGACGATGCGCTTGCTCACCGACTGCAGCAACTGGTCGCCGATCAAATGGCCGAGCGTGTCGTTGACCATCTTGAAGCGGTCGAGATCCAGGAACATCACGGCCAGCGTCTGCGGATTCCGGCGCGCCTGCGCAATCGCCTGCGTCAGCCGGTCCTTGAACAGGAAGCGGTTCGGCAGGCGCGTCAGCAAATCATGCGACGCCTGGAAGTTGATGATTTCCTCGGCCCGCTTGCGGTCGCTGATGTCGCGCGCAATGCCGTAGGTGCCATTGAAGCGTTCCTCGGCCGGCGTATCGCCCGGGCCGTACATGCCCATCGCATTCAACTCGACCGGCAGAAAATGCTGATGACCGCGCACCGCGCCGTTGCGACACTTCAGCCGCAGCTCGATGTTGTGCGCAGCACGCTCGCCGGTGCGCCGCTCGTTGAACACGCCGCGGGAAAATTCCTGGTCGGCCTCGTGGACGATGGTCGAATAATGCACGCCCAGCAGCTCGTTCTTGCGATAGCCGAGCAGCGACTCGATGCGGCTGTTGACGAACGAAAACCGGCCGTCGCGATCGAGCATGTAAATAAGATCGGGAGAACTTTCGACGATGTAGCGGTGCAGCTTTTCCGACTCGATCAGGCGCGATTCGAGCGCCGCGTTTTCCTTCGCGTGCTGCTGCTTGCGCGCCGCGTTTTCGATCGCGCGAATCAGCTGATCCGGCGAGTATGGCTTGCGCAAGTAATCGCAGGCGCCGCGCCGCAGCGCATCGAGGCCGCTGTCGCTGGACGCCTCGCCGCTGACGACGATCACGGCGGTATCGAGCCGGCTGGACACGATGAAATCCAGCAACTGGTGGCCCTTCATGCCGGGCAGATTCAGATCGAGCAGCACGACGTCGCAGGGCTGCCGTTTCAGGTAGGTCATGGCTTCGTGACCGCTCGGCACGGCGGCCACTGTATAGCCATACAGCTCCAGCAATTCCTGCAGGCTTTCCGATACGCGCTGCTCGTCCTCGACGAGCAGTATCCGGGTCGATGACTTCATGGTGCCCGTCATTCAGCCTCCCCACCGGTAGCCAAACGATACGGCAACAATACATGAAATGTCGTGCCTTCGCCCGGCTCGGTGCGGCTACTGACCCAGCCGCGCCAGCTCTCCACCAGCTCGGCCACGATCGCCAGGCCCAGCCCGTGTCCGGCGCCCTTCACCGAAGCGCCGCGCTCGAACAGGTGGGCCAGCAGCTCCGGCGCGATGCCGTCGCCGGTGTCGTGGACGCTCAACTCGCCGTACATCCGGCCGTTGACGTTGACGCCGGCGCGGGTCCGGATCGTCAGATCGCCGCCGCCGGGCATCGCATCGGCCGCGTTGTTGACCAGGTTGGTGACGACCTGCTTGAGCCCGTCCGGATCGATCGCCAGCAGCGGCATGTCTTCGGCCAGGTCGAGCCGCACCTTGATGTTGCGCGCCTCGAGCGTCGAGGTCTGGTGCAGCCATGCCATATCAGCAATGATGCGATTGATCGACACGGCGCCGGGCACGTTCTGGTGGCTCTGCGAGATTTCCGACAGCCGCCGCAGAATGCCGTCGATGCGCTCGATCTCCTCGCTGATGATCTTGAGATCGCGCTCGGCCCACTGCTCGCCCTGATGTTTGCTGCCAAGGATCTGCACGTAATTCTTCACGGTGGTGAGCGGGTTGCGCGCCTCGTGCACCGACTGGCGCACGTGCTGCTCGAACATCCGCTCCGGCTTCGTCACACCTTCCGACGCGGCCGGCGGTGGAGAGCCGACCATGGCCGTCGCCGCGCGGCGGCCGAGCTGGCGAAGCAGCATCATGCGGTCTTCCGGATATGGCAGATCCTGGCGCTCCAGCCCCAGCACCAGCACGCCCGCCTTGGCGTCATCCACCTCCAGCGGCACGCACAACATTGCGTGGGCATTGAGCAGTTGCAACAGCTGCCGGTCGGCGACCACCAGCGTGTCGTTGGCTTCGCCGTCAGTGGATTGCAGAATTTCACCCGACGCCAGCGCCTTCGCGGCCAGGCTGGCACCGCCCGCGACCGGCAGCTTCAATCCGCTGGCGAGGCTCGCGCCCACGCCCGAAAGCGCATCCCGGGCCGGGTCGTAAACCAGCAGCTCGCAGGCATCCGCGCCGACCAGTATTTCCGCGCCGCACCTGATCGCCTTGGCCAGCGCCTCGGCATCCTGCCCCGGCACCAGCGGCTGGCTGATGCCGTCGAGCACGGCGATATTGCGAATCCGGTTGGCCAGCTCGAATGCCTTGTCGTTGATGTCCGTCAACTCGCCGTCGCCGCGCAGCGGAATGTCCAGTGCGTGCGCATCCTCCGCCACCCGCTCGACCGCCTGGCGCGCCAGCGCCCGCAGGCGCCCCGGCTGCAGGTGCGGAAACAGGCTCTCTGCGGCTTCGATTGCCCTGGCGTGGTTGCCCTCGCCACCCTCGCCGGCCGACAGCCCGCGGGCGAGATTGACGATGCGCACCAACGGGTGGGCGTCGCGCAGCTTGTCGGCCGGTTCCGCCTGGTAGCGTACAGCGTCGGCGATAAACGACTGCAATTTCCAGGAGCCCACCAACTCCGCGCCGACCTCGTAGTGCTGAATATTGAAATGGCGCAGTTCGAGCTGCGAGAGCTTGGGCCCGTCCAGCGCGACGGCCAGCAGATTCGGGTACTGTTCAGGCGCGTAGGCCCCGAGCGCCAGTTGGCCGATGTTGTGGAACAAGCCGCCGAGATAGGCTTCCCGCGGCGTCGGGTAGTCGGCAAGATCGGCCAGCAGCTCGGCGAGGTGGGCGCACGTCAGCGAGCGCAGCCAGAGCCCGTGCAGGTGGCTGCGCCAGGTGGAGCCATAACTGAGAAGAATCTGGTGCCCGGAGGCGCCGATCGCGATGCTCTTGATCGCATCGGGACTCAGCACCGAGAGCGCCTGCTGCAGCGTAATGCCCTCGCCGCGATGCGAACGCAAATCCGCCACACAGCCGAGCGCCAGCACCTTGGCGCTGAGCGCCGGGTCCTTGCTGATTATCCGCGCCAGATCGCGGCGGCATGCGCCACCGTCGTCGTAGGCTTCGAGGAGCTTGAGCAGCACTTGCGGCAGAGAGGCAAGCCCGCTGACACCGCCGCGCGCAAACGCGGTCATCGTAACGTCCATGTAAACACCCGCAGGGGTCGTATCAGCACGACCAGACTTTGCAAAAGCCGCCAACTCTGCCATGTTCCATTTAACAGAATGTCAGCGTGCGGCCGGTGCTACCATAGTGAATTCCCTTGGCATTGGCAAGCGGACGGAACCACAACTGATGCGGCAGATTCCCGCGGGGCCGGGGCCGCATGGCGAAGACGGGCTAAGCCGTTGATTTCAGCAGCCGTATACGAGGACATCTTCTTTTGCTCCCTCTCGACCTAATTGGGACGCGTGCGCGCACTGCCAAGCGACCTGTCGGGGTCGCGCGACATCCACAACACAGTATAGTTTAATACGGCAGAGTCAAGCCTTGTGTTACCCGCCGCGGAACGGGCGCCGCGAACAATAGAATGCCGCCGCCGGCGAACAGGACGATCACCGCCCCGACGGCCAGCCGCGGGTTGTGAGTGAGCAGGCTGATCCAGCCGACCAGGAAGGGTCCGACCACCGCCGACATCTTACCGACAATGCCGTAGAACCCGAAGAATTCAGCGGTTCGCCCGGCCGGAATCAGGCGCGCGTAATACGACCGGCTCAAACTCTGCAGCCCGCCCTGTACCAGCCCGACCATCACGGCGACAGTATAGAAGTCCGCCGCCGTGCGCATGAACATTGCCCAGAACGTCGCCGCGATAAAAATGCCGATCGCAATCGCGAGGCCACGGCGCGCGCCGATCGCCACGCCGATCCGCCCGAACGCGATCGCCGCCGGAAAACTCACGAACTGCGTCACCAGCAGCGCCACGATCAAATCGCTGGAATCAAGCCCCACCGACAGGCCGTAGTCGACCGCCATCGCGGTAATCGTATTGGCCCCGTCGATGTACAACCAGTAGGCCAGCAGAAACAGCCACACCGGCCGCAACCGCCGGACGCGACGGAACGTGGCGCGCAGCTCGCGCAAGCCGTCCCCCACCGCGCGCCGCCATGGCACACTCGACGCACTCGACTCGCGAACGCCGAGCAACAACGGCAGCGCAAACAGCAGCCACCACGCGCCCACGGTGAGAAACGTCATCCGCACCGCCGCCTGCGAATCGGCCAGCCCGAACCAGTGCGGCTTGAGCGCCATCGCCACGTTGAGCGCGAACAGCAGTCCGCCGCCGAGATAGCCGAGCGCGAAGCCGCGCGCTGAAACAACGTCCCAGCGCTCCGGCGGCGCGACATGCACCAGCATCGCGTTGTAAAACACGTTGCCGCCCGCCAGGCCGACCACGCCGAGAACGTAAAGAACGATGGCGGCCGGCCAGTCACCCGAGCCGACGAAGAACAGCCCCGCGCTCGCCAGCGCGCCGAGAATAGCGAACGCGCCGACAAAGCCCTTGTTGCCGCCGCGCCGGTCGGCAATCGCCCCGAGCACCGGCGCCAGCACGACGATCACCAGCGCCGCAATGCCGTTCGCGTTGCCAAGCCGGAAGGTGCTCAGCGCCGCATCGCTGCCGCTGCTCCAGTACTGCTTGAGAAAGACGGGAAAGAAACCGGCCATGATCGACGTGGCGAACGCTGAATTCGCCCAGTCGTAGAAAGCCCAATGCCAGGCAGCTCGTCGATTCATGGGAGAAGTATAGTTGGAAGAGCAAGTGCTTAGGACTGAGTGCTAAGGACTAAGTAAAGGAGGGCAAAATCTTACGCTAAGTCCTAAGTCCTAAGTCCTAGCGACTAGGCACTAGCAACTTCTTCTTCAACCCCATGCTCCCGCGTTGCGCGGAACTTGATGTCCGGCCACCGCTCCATCGTCAGCTGCAAATTCACCATGCTCGGCGCGACATACACCAGGAACCCGCCATGATCCCGCGCCAGATGCTGCTGATTCTTCCTCTCAAACTGATCCAGCTTCCGCGCGTCGTCGCAGTCTATCCACCGGCAGGTCGCCACCGGCACCGCCTCGAACTGCGCCTGCACGCCGTACTCTTCCTTCAACCGGTACGCCACCACGTCAAACTGCAGCACGCCCACCGCGCCGAGAATCAGATCGTTGTTGGCGAGCGGCCGAAACACCTGCGTCGCGCCCTCCTCGCACAACTGGTCGAGCCCCTTGTTGAGCGCCTTGCTCTTCAGCGGGTCTTTCAGCACCGCGCGGCGGAACAGCTCCGGCGCGAAGTTCGGGATACCGCTGAACTGCATCGCCTCGCCCTGCGTGAACGTGTCGCCGATGCCGATCGTGCCGTGGTTGTGTATGCCGATGATGTCGCCGGCCACGGCAGACTCCACATGCTCGCGCTCCGACGCCATGAACGTCAGCGCGTCGGGAATCTTCACGCCGCGGCCGAGGCGCACGTGATGCGCGCGCAGACCCGGCTCGTAGCGGCCCGAGCAGACGCGCAGAAATGCGATGCGGTCGCGGTGCGCCGGATCCATGTTGGCCTGCACCTTGAACACGAAGCCGCTGAACTTGTCTTCCGCCGGCTCAACCTCGCGCTCCACCGCGGCGCGCGGCAGCGGCGCGGGCGCCGTGTCGACAAACGCGTCCAGCAGCTCGCGCACACCGAAGTTGTTGATCGCCGAACCGAAGAACACCGGCGTCAGCTCGCCCGCGAGATAGGCGTCCAGATCAAACTCGTGCGCCGCCCCGCGCACCAACTCGATTTCCTCGCGCAGATCGCCCGCCCGGTTGCCAAGCAATTCATCCGCCTCGGCGCTCGCCAGCCCCTGGATAATCCGCGTCTGGCCGAGACGCCCGCCCTTCTCCGGCGAATACACGTGAATCGTGTCGTTGGCGAGGTGGTAGATGCCGCGCAGATCGCGGCCCATGCCCAGCGGCCAGGTCACCGGCGCGGCGCGAATCCCGAGCACCTGCTCCACCTCGTCGAGCAGTTCCATCGGCTCGCGGCCTTCGCGGTCGAGCTTGTTGATAAACGTGAAGATCGGCGTGGTGCGCAGCCGGCACACCTCCATCAGCTTGATCGT
>DASSNT010000063.1:0-9738 GCA_035701285.1 Gammaproteobacteria bacterium
TCGGAGCTGCGGGGGGTGCTTGATCGGCTGGAAGCGGGGTAGGCCGGGAGGTTTTCGTGGGGGCGGCGGTCCGATAACTTCTCTCAGGGACGCCGTAAATACATCCCTGTAGGCTCTGGGTTCGGCATCCTGCCTCACACAGCCCTGAGAGAAGCCACCGCACCACCGCCTCGACCCGTTGTCGTATCCCCGAATCCCGAATCCCGAATCCCGAATCCCGAACCCCGAATCCCGAACCCCGAATCCCGAACCCCGAATCCCGAACCCCGAATCCCGAACCCCGAACCCCGAATCCCGAAACCCCGAATCCCGAATCCCGAATCCCGAACCCCGCTCTTCAATACACTCGCTTCTTAGGCGGGAACGGCTCGATCTCGTCGCTCATCGTGTAGCTGTGGACCGGCCGGTAGTCGAGCGTGACCTGGCCGCCCTCGTCTATCCACGCGAGGGTGTGTTTCATCCAGTTGTCGTCGTCGCGGTCCGGGTAATCTTCCCGGGCGTGTGCGCCACGACTTTCCTTGCGGTTGATGGCCGAGTTGACGGTGACGGTGGCGTTCGCCAGCAGGTTTTCCAGTTCGAAGGTTTCGGCGAGGTCGCTGTTCCAGATCAGCGAGCGGTCCGAGACATGAACGTTCGCGAATGATTCGAACACGCGCCGCAGACGCTTCTGGCCTTCTTCCAGCGTTTCGGCGGTGCGGAAGACGGCGACGTCTTCCTGCATGACTTTCTGCATCGACGCGCGAATCTCCGCTGTGCGCAGGTCGCCGTCGGCGTGACGCACTTTGTCGAAGCGGTCGAGAATTTTGTCTTTCGCGTTGTCCGAGAGCTTCGGATGCGACATGTTCGGCTTGATGATTTCCGCGCAGCGGTAGGCGGCGGAACGGCCGAAGATGACGAGGTCGAGCAGCGAATTGGAGCCCAGCCGGTTGCCGCCGTGCACGGAGACGCATGCCGCTTCGCCGACGGCCATCAGGCCCGGCACGATCGAATCCGGGTTTCCGTCTTTCAATGTAACGACTTCACCCTGGAAGTTGGTCGGGATGCCGCCCATGTTGTAGTGCACGGTCGGCAGCACCGGGATCGGCTCGCGGGTCACGTCGACGCCGGCAAAAATGCGGGCAGTTTCGGAGATGCCCGGCAGGCGTTCGTGGAGCACTTCCGGACCAAGGTGTTCCAGGTGCAGGAAGATGTGATCCTTGTTGTCGCCGACGCCGCGGCCTTCGCGGATTTCCATCGTTTCCGCACGGCTGACGACGTCGCGCGACGCGAGGTCCTTGGCGTTCGGCGCATAGCGCTCCATAAAGCGCTCGCCTTCGGAGTTGGTCAGGTAGCCGCCCTCGCCGCGCGCGCCTTCGGTAATCAGGCAGCCGGCGCCGTAGATGCCGGTCGGGTGGAATTGCACGAACTCCATGTCCTGCAGCGGAATGCCGGCACGCAACGCCATCGCGTTGCCGTCGCCGGTGCAGGTGTGCGCCGAGGTGCAGGAGAAATAGGCGCGGCCGTAACCGCCGGTGGCCAGGATGACCATGTGCGCCTGAAAACGGTGCAGCGTGCCGGTGGTGAGGTCCCAGGCCATGACGCCGCGGCAGGCGCCGTCGTCGTCCATGATCAGATCGATTGCAAAGTACTCGATAAAGAATTCGGCGTTGTGCTTGAGGCTTTGCTGATACATCGCGTGCAGCATCGCGTGACCGGTGCGATCCGCCGCCGCGCAGGTGCGTTGCGCGGTGCCTTCGCCGAAGTTGGTGGTCATGCCGCCGAACGGCCGCTGGTAAATGTGGCCGCTGTCGGTGCGCGAGAACGGCACGCCCCAGTGCTCGAGTTCAATCACGGCCTGCGGCGCTTCGCGGCACATGTATTCAACCGCGTCCTGGTCGGACAGATAGTCGCCGCCCTTAACGGTATCGTACATGTGCCAGGTCCAGTGGTCTTCGCCCATGTTGCCCAGCGACGCGGCGATGCCGCCCTGCGCGGCTACCGTATGGCTGCGGGTCGGGAAGACTTTGGTGACGCAGGCGGTTTTCAGCCCCCGTTCGGCCAGCCCCAGCGTGGCGCGCAAACCGGCGCCGCCCGCGCCGACGACGACGACGTCATAGCGATGTTCGACAATGTCATAAGCGTTGGGCATTCATCAGCCTCCGAGTGCGATCCGCAAAACCGCGAGAATCCCGGCAATCGCGAGCAGAAAATTAAACAGGCGCAGGACGATCAATGTCGCCGCTTTCTTCCACCGGGTGTGGACGTAGTCTTCGACGATCACCTGCAGGCCGAGTGCCGAGTGATAGAACACGGTGCCGACCAGCAGGATCAGGGCGAGCATGATCCACGGCTGGCTGATCCAGGCGACCGCGCCGGCGTAGTCGGCGGTGAACACGGTGTAGAGCAGCGAGAAACAGAACCACAGCAGCAGCGGAATCAGCGCGATTGCGCTGAGGCGCTGGGCGAGCCAGTGGCCGCTGCCGTGGTGAGCGGAACCCAGTCCCCGCGCTTCGGACAGCGCCGTGCGATAGCGACTCATGCGACACCTCCCAACGTGATGAAGCCGAAGATCCAGGTCACGATCGTCATGGCCATCGAGATCAGAATCGCGGCCCAGCCGGACTTGAACGCCGTCGGCAAATCGAAGCCCTTGCCGCCGTCCCAGAACAGGTGACGCACGCCATTGCAGAGATGATAAAAGAACGCCCACGACCACAGCATCAGCAGCGCGATGCCGACAGGCGAGCGGAAGAACCCTTCAGCGATCGCGTACGCATCCGGGCCGATTGCCGCGGTGATCAGCCAGAACACCAGCGCGGCGGAACCCACCGAAAGCAGGATTCCCGATGCGCGATGCGTAATGGACATCGCCATCGACAGCGGCCACCGGTAGATTTGCAGATGAGGAGAGAGAGGTCTGTCAGCAGTTTTCATTCGAATACCTCTAAAAATCGATGCACCGGCCTTTCTTTTCCCAATCGCCGTAGCGGGTTGGCTCCGGTCCCTTGGGTCCGCCGTGTTCTTCTACGGGTTCCGCGGCATCGCGCTTGCCTTCCGTCTCCGGGGATCCAGAGACAGTTGATTCATTTTTGACGGAATCGTCCATTCAGCGACCCTTGACGCAGTGCGGGAACGGGAAAAGATGGTGACGGTGCGATATCCGCGAAATGTTACCATAGTCCGGCCCTGAACCGACATTCGCTCCATGGACGAACGCACTACCAACGCCATTTTCTGCGATCTGAACGAGCGCGCGCTCATCCGCGTGAGCGGCGCCGATGCGCGCGAATTTCTGCAGGGCCAGCTGAGCAATGACACGCAACTTGTGTCGCCCGATCAATGTCAGTGGACCTCGCTCAATACGCCGCAGGGCCGGACGCTTGCGCTGATGCGGTTGTTCGAGCTTGACGGCGATTTGATGCTGGCGTTGCCGACTGCGCTGCAGGCGCCGGTCATCGACAGGCTGCGCAAATATATCCTGCGCTCGCGCGTGACGCTTGAGCCGGCGGACGAGCTGACGGTTCGTTGCGGCGTCGCCGGCGAGTCGGCCGCGGCGGCGCTGGAAGCGGCGGGCGTCAAACCGCCGGCTTCGGTTAATGGCGCCACTGTTACCACAGGCGTCGCCGTCATTCAGGTGAATAGTGCGGCCGGGAGCCGCTTCGAATTGTATGGGCCAGGTGAAACGGCGGCGGCCATCCGCGATGCGCTGGCAGCGCACTGTGATGCCAGCGATGACAGCAGCTGGCTACTGTACGACACCCTCGCGGAGGTTCCTCACCTCGGCCCTGCAACCAGCGGCGAGTTTCTGCCGCAGATGCTCAACCTGGACCGGCTCGGTGCGATCAACTTCCGGAAAGGCTGCTACGCTGGCCAGGAGATTATCGCCCGCGTTCACTACCGCGGTCAGGTCAAGCGGCGGCTGAAACTGATTGTCGGCCGCGATTCAGCGGCGCCGGGCGAATCGCTGGTGCTGGCGGACGGCGCGTCTGCGACCGTGGTGCAGAGCGCACCGCACCCCGGCGGCGGCTTTGCGCTGCTGGCGGTCGCGCCGGTTGAGTCGACGGATAAGGAAGAAGCCTGACGTCACGAAGCGCGGCGGTGCGCTTCCGCATGCCCGCGCACCTCGGCGAACCACCACCGCAGCCCCACCAGCAGAAAACGCCAGTCGTGGAAAAATTCGGGCGGCTTGCGCTCGAACGCATGGCCGACGAACTGGAATATCCAGCCCACCACGAACAGCGCGACCGGCAGCGGCCAGAGCTGCGGGTAGAAAATGAGCACAACGAACAGCGGCAGCGACACGGCGATCAGCGGAATGCCGACGAAATGGCATAGCCGGTTCGCCGGATGCTGATGACTGCGCGCATACTGCGCGACCCACTCCGACAAAGGTTTGTCACCCAGCATCGCGATCTCCACCGTCAACGGTACAGATCAACTATAGCGCGTTACTCGGCCTGCGGACGCATCAGCGGGAACAGGATCACGTCGCGAATCGACGGCGCGTCGGTGAACAACATTGTCAGCCGGTCGATGCCGATGCCCTCGCCTGCCGTCGGCGGCATACCATATTCGAGCGTCTGCACGTAGTCTTCGTCGTAGTACATCGCTTCTTCGTCGCCGCCGGCCTTGGCCGAGGCCTGTTCGCGGAAGCGCTCGGCCTGGTCTTCCGGATCGTTGAGTTCGGAGAAGCCGTTGGCGAGTTCGCGGCCGCCGATGAACAGCTCGAAGCGGTCGGTGACCGACGGATCGGCGTCGTTGCGGCGCGACAGCGGCGAGACTTCGGTCGGATACGCGGTAATGAACGTCGGCTGAATCAGCTTTGCTTCGACGGTCTTTTCGAAAATTTCGATCAGCAGTTTGCCCGCGCCGTATTCCGGCTTGACCGCGATGTCGAGTTTCGCCGCCGCCTCGCTCAGGTAGCCGCGGTCGCCGAATTGTGCGACATCCAGATCCGGATTGTGCTCGGCCACTGCGTCCTTGACGGAAATCCGCCGGAACGGCCGGCCGAAATCGAAATGTTCGCCCCACGCGTCCAGCTCGGTGGAGCCGTTGAGCGCCTGCGCCATCGTCCGGATCAGCGCTTCGGTCAGATCCATCAGGTCGTTGTAGTCGGCGTAGGCCTGATACAACTCGAGCATCGTGAACTCGGGGTTGTGGCGCGTCGAGATGCCTTCGTTGCGGAAGTTGCGGTTGATTTCGTACACGCGTTCGAAGCCGCCGACAATCAACCGCTTCAGATACAGTTCCGGCGCGATGCGCAGGTACAGCGGCATGTCAAGGGTGTTGTGATGGGTGATGAACGGCCGCGCGTTGGCGCCGCCCGGGATCGGCTGCATCATCGGCGTTTCGACTTCGCGGAAGTCGAGCGCGTCGAGGAACTGGCGCGTGTGCGCGACGATGCGGGTGCGGATCGCAAAGCGCCGCCGGGATTCGGCGTTCATGATCAGGTCGAGATGGCGCTGGCGGTAACGTGCTTCCTGATCGGTGAGGCCATGAAATTTTTCCGGCAGCGGGCGCAGCGACTTGGTCAGCAGCCGCAGTTCGGTAACGCGCACGGTCAGTTCGCCGGTTTTGGTTTTAAACAGGACGCCGACGGCGCCGCAGATGTCGCCGACGTCGAGTGATTTGAAGTCGGCGTAGGCGCCTTCAGGCAGCGCGTCGCGCTCCACGAAGATCTGCATCTGCCCGCTCGCGTCCTGCAGCTTGGCGAAGCTGGCCTTGCCCATGACGCGCTTGGCCATCAGGCGCCCTGCCACGTGCACCGTCACCGGTTCGGCTTCGAGAGCCTCGGCCGATTTGCCGTCGTAGGCGTTGTGCAGGTCGAATGCGTTCGCGTTGCGGCGAAAGTCATTCGGGAACGCGTTGCCGCGTTGGCGCAGGTCCGCCAGCTTGTCACGGCGGATAGCGATCAGCTTGTTTTCGTCTTCGGTCATCCCTTTGTTCCGTCTAGGTAGTAGTTTTGTTTCCGGTGCGCGCCTGCCTTGTCGCAAGCTACCCTACTCGAGCGCACGAATATATATGTAGGCCGGCATAAGCATAGCGTTGCCGGCAGCGCTTATCACAGCCCCTGCTTCAGACTCGCCTCGATAAACTGGTTCAACTCCCCATCCAGCACCGCTTGCGTATTGCCGGTCTCCACGTGCGTGCGCAGGTCCTTGATCCGCGACTGGTCGAGAACGTAATTGCGAATCTGGCTGCCCCAGCCGATGTCGGACTTGCCCGCTTCGACATTTTCCTGCTCGGCGCGGCGCTTTTGCATTTCCAGCTCGTACAGCTTGGCCTGCAACTGCTTCATCGCGGTGGCGCGGTTTTTGTGCTGCGAGCGGTCGTTCTGACACTGCACGACGATGCCGGTCGGCAGGTGGGTAATGCGAACGGCGGATTCGGTGCGGTTGACGTGCTGGCCGCCCGCGCCGCTGGCGCGATAGACGTCGACGCGCAGGTCCGCCGGGTTGATGTCGATCTCGACATTGTCGTCGATTTCCGGCGAGACGAAGACGGCGGCGAATGAGGTATGGCGGCGGTTGCCGGAGTCGAACGGCGATTTGCGCACCAGGCGGTGCACGCCGGTTTCGGTGCGCAGCCAGCCGTAGGCGTATTCGCCGGCGAAGCGGATGGTGGCGCTTTTGATGCCGGCCACTTCGCCTTCGGAGACTTCAATCAGTTCAGTGTCGAAACCCTGCTGTTCGCCCCAGCGCAGGTACATGCGCAGCAGCATGTTGGCCCAGTCCTGCGCCTCGGTGCCGCCGGAGCCGGCCTGGATGTCGAGGAACGCGTTGCTGGCGTCCATCTCGCCGGAGAACATGCGGCGGAATTCCAGGCGCGCGATGTCGGCTTCGAGCCCCGCGGTGTCGGCACCGATTTCGGCGACGGTGGTCCGGTCTTCTTCGGCGGCTGCGAGTTCCAGCAGTTCGCGCGCGTCGGCGATGCCGTCGCTCAGCCGATCGAGGGTACCGATGGTGTCCGATAACTGGGCGCGCTCGCGCCCCAGGTCCTGCGCGCGGGTCGGATCGTCCCAGACGGACGGGTCTTCCAGCTCGCGGTCTACTTCTTCCAGCCGTTCCTTGCGCCGATCGTAGTCAAAGATACCCCCTCAGGGCACGGCAACGGCCCTCGAGATCGTCAAGCTGGGTGGCGATGGGGTTGATTTCTTCCATGGGGAATTCGACTGGGCTTGAAATGGTGGCTCGTACCGCCCTCCGCCCTTGCTGCGTACCGCGCTGACATGGCGGATGCCGCCGGGTTGCGTCGTGCGCGGAGGGTGGTCGGTGCCTGACCGGTAAAAAAGTGTGAATTTTATCTGTCGAGCGTGCCGTAGTAAATGGGAGAGCGCGCCTGATCGGGTTGAGGATGATCCGCGACCCGAGCTCGCGCATCGTCCGTTTGCCCATTTTGCCGACTATCCGAACTGCGGAATTGAGTGCCTCGAGTGCAAATGCAAGCGCTGGGTGCCGGTACCGCGTCGCTACCGCTGGATTAACCGACCGTCGCCCCACCCGACCGTCGGCGCTGTTGGAATTTGACGTTTTTCACCGGGCTGTGCGAGCGTTTGCAGCCGCGCACCCATAATCAACAAAGGGAGGACTCTCCAATGAAAAGAAATCTGTTATTGCTGTGCCTGGCGGCGTTTTCAGCAGCCCCGATGGTTGCGTTTGCCGACGAAAACCCGCCGTTGTTCGAAGACGGCACTTATTTCGAGTTTGCCGCCGGCGCGGCGCATCTGAACGATCGCAGCGCCAATATCGCCGGGCAAACCGTCAACCTCGAGTCCGACAACGGGCCGGCTTACCTTGTGGCCGGCGGCTATGATTTCGGCCACTCCTGGCCGCTGGGCGGTATCCGGGTCGAATTGGCCTTGAGCTATCGCAATAATGACGTGGCGGCAGCCGATCTGGACGCCGCACCGGTGCCGGGTGCATCTGGGTCCACGGAGACGTGGAGCCTGACGTATAACGTCATCAACGACTTTCGACCGGGTACCGCATTCGACCCTTACATCGGCGTTGGCATCGGCTATGGCTGGGCCACAATGGATTACGGGCAAGATGTCGGCGGCGTTTACACGCAGCTCGTCGACGATGATGACGGCGGGCTCGCCTTTGCCGGCTTGCTCGGTTTCCGCTCCCGGTTGGCCGAGCACCTCAGTCTGGACGTCCGGTTGCGCTTTTTCGGCATACCAGGCTCTCAGGTTCGCGCGAAGGTCGGCGAGCCGGTCGACGCGACATTGAACTCCCAGTCGATAATGGTCGGACTCATTTACACGCTCTAGCTCTCGCGCCAACTGTCTGATTGGTAAAGGCTGACATACTGACCCGTAGCATATAATCGGGTCCGTATTTTGGGCCAAGGCAAAACGCCTTGCAGCGAGAAGCCGGCCCCCGCAAGGGGGGCCGGCTTCTTTTATGGGCGACTGATGCAGCAAGCGCGAATCATCAAACTCGACGAAGGCGGCTGCGGGCGAACAAATATGAACCGTTCGCCCTTGTGAGAGCGGCCAAGAAGAACGGTTCGCAGCAAAGGGATTTGGTGGGCCGTGTAGGAATCGAACCTACAACCAATGGATTAAGAGTCCACTGCTCTGCCTGATTGAGCTAACGGCCCGTTGTTCATCATTATAACTGGGGTGGACGATGGGACTCGAACCCACGACAACTGGAATCACAATCCAGGGCTCTACCAACTGAGCTACGCCCACCGTTGAGGGCGGTAATCATACCGACTTTTGCCGGGCGCGTCATCCTCAAAAAATTGACGCTCACCGCCCCGGCTCGTATTATCCTTCGTTCTTTGCGGGGTATAGCGCAGTCTGGTAGCGCGTCTGCTTTGGGAGCAGAAAGTCGGGGGTTCGAATCCCTCTACCCCGACCATTTTTTATTTGCGCCTGTAGCTCAACCGGATAGAGCATCGGCCTTCTAAGCCGGCGGTTGCAGGTTCGAGTCCTGCCAGGCGCGCCATCGCCATACGAGCAACAACAGAGCCCAGCATGCCAGCAGACCTGATCGACGGAAAGGCGCTCGCCGCCGAAATTCGCGAGGAGATTCGCCAGCAGGTAGCTGACCGCACCGCGCGGGGCGAGCGGCCGCCGGGCCTGGCGGTTGTGCTGGTGGGCGATGACCCGGCATCGAAGGTGTATGTACGCAACAAGCGCAGTGGTTGTAAGGACATAGGCTTTGTTTCCAAAGCTTTTGACCTGCCCTCCTCGACCAGCGAAAGCGATCTGCTGGGCCTGATCGACCGTCTGAATGACGATCCGGAAATCGACGGCATTCTGGTGCAACTTCCGCTGCCGGAACATATCACCCCGGCTACCGTCATCGAGCGCATCCGCCCGGACAAAGATGTCGACGGCTTCCACCCCTATAACATCGGTCGCCTGGCACAGCGGATTCCGCTGCTGCGCCCGTGCACGCCCTTCGGCGTAATCCGGCTGCTGGAGCGCTACGACGTGGACGTGGTGGGCAAGCACGCGGTCATGGTCGGCGCCTCGAACATCGTCGGCCGGCCGATGGCGCTCGAATTACTGCTCGCCGGCGCGACCGTCACCGTCTGCCACCGATTCACCCGCGACCTGCAATCGGCGGTTGCCGAGGCAGACGTACTGGTCGTGGCGGTGGGCAAGCCGAACCTGGTGCCCGGCGAATGGATCAAGCCCGGGGCCGTGGTAATCGATGTCGGCTTCAACCGTACCGACGCGGGCGTGGTCGGCGATGTCGGATTCGACGCGGCGCGGCAGCGCGCGCGGCTGATTACGCCGGT
>DASSNT010000064.1:0-4583 GCA_035701285.1 Gammaproteobacteria bacterium
CCTGCGCTTCAGCCTGCCCATTGCGCCCGACGCCAGCCACGCGCTGCAATGGCTGATGATCACGCTGTCGCTGATCGCGATCATCTACATCGGCTTTGTCGCGATCGTCCAGCGCGACATGAAGAAGCTGATCGCGTACTCCTCGGTCGCCCACATGGGCTTCGTCACGCTCGGCATGTTCATCGTCTTCATGATCGTCGAGAACACGAACGGCATGGCCGGCACCGCGATGGGCATGCAGGGCGCGATCGTGCAGATGGTGTCGCATGGCCTCGTGTCCGGCGCGCTGTTCCTGTGCATCGGCGTGCTCTATGACCGCATGCACACGCGTGAAATTGCCGACTACGGCGGCGTCGTCAACAGCATGCCGATGTTTGCGTTCTTCTTCGTGCTGTTCGGCATGGCCAACACCGGCCTGCCGGGCACGTCCGGGTTCGTCGGCGAGTTCCTCGTGATCCTCGCAAGCTTCAAGGCAAACTTCTGGGTCGCGATGACGGCGGCAATCACGCTGATTCTGGGCGCCGCCTACACGCTTGGCCTGCTCAAACAGGTCCTCTGGGGACCGGTGGCCAATGCGCGCGTTGCCGCGCTCAAAGACATCAGCGGGCGCGAATTCCTGGTTCTCGGCCTGCTGGCGCTGTCGGTGCTCGCAGTGGGTGTCTATCCCGAGCCGTTGATTAACGTCATGGACGCCTCGGTGAACCAGCTCGTTCACCAGGTCATGCAGTCGAAGCTATAACTATGAACTTCACCGCTCCCGCATTCGCTCCCGCCATTCCGGAGATGTTCGTCTTCGGCATGGCCTGCTTCATCCTGCTGGTGGACGTTTACATCAGCGAGCGCTACCGCGTCGTGACGTATTGGCTGTCGCTGGCGACGCTCGCCGGCGCCGCCTGGCTGACGGCGGGCCTGACACCGGCGACGCAGATTACCTTCGACGGCATGTTCGTCAACGACGCGCTGGCCCAGGCGCTGAAGCTGTTTACCTACATCATCACCGCGGCCGTATTCCTGTACTCGCGGGACTACCTGCAGCAGCGCAACCAGTTCAAGGGTGAGTTCTACGTCCTCGGGCTATTCGGCATGCTGGGCGTGATGGTGCTGATTTCCGCGCACAGCTTGTTGACGCTGTACATCGGTCTCGAGCTGCTGTCGCTCTCGCAGTACGCGCTGATCGCGCTCGACCGCGATTCCGGCGTCGCCTCCGAGTCGGCGATGAAATTCTTCGTGCTGGGCGCGATTGCCTCCGGCATTCTGCTCTACGGCATGTCGATCCTGTACGGCATCGCCGGCACACTCGATCTGGGCGAGCTGGCTGTGTTCATCGCCGGCACCGGTTTCGCGCAACTCGGTCTGGTGTTCGCGGTCGGCTTCGTGGTGGTCGCGCTGTCGTTCAAGTTCGGCGCGGTGCCGTTCCACATGTGGCTGCCGGACGTCTACGAAGGCGCGCGCACGCCGGTGACGCTCTATGTCGGCTCAATCCCGAAAATCGCCGCCTTCGTCATGTTCATCCGCCTGCTGGCCGAGGGCCTGGGCGGCGTGCAGCCGAGCTGGGAGCAAATGCTGATCGCGCTGTCGGTGCTGTCGATGGCAGTGGGCAGCGTGCTGGCGATTGCGCAGACCAACATCAAGCGCATGCTCGGCTACTCGACGATCTCGCACGTCGGCTACATTCTGCTGGGCATTCTCGCCGGCACTCAGACCGGCTATGTCTCGGCAATGTTCTACACGATGACCTACGTCATCATGGCGACCGCGGCGTTCGGCATGGTCATCCTGCTCAGCCGCCGCGGCTTTGAGGCGGAGAATATCTCCGACTTCAAGGGCCTGAATGAGCGCAGCCCCTGGTTCGCCGCGATGATGCTGTGCGTCATGTTCGGCATGACCGGCGCGCCGCCGTTCCTGGGCTTCTTCGCCAAGCTCTACGTGATTCGCGCCGTGCTCGACGTCGGCCTGGTCTGGCTTGCCGTGGTGGCCGTCATATTCGCGGCGATCAGCGCGTTCTACTACCTGCGCGTCGTCAAGGTCATGTACTTTGACCGCAGCGACGACGCCGCGCTGCTCGAAGGCGGCTGGGACCTGAAGTGGGTATTGTCCGGCAACAGCTTGGCGATTCTCGCGCTCGGTATTGCGCCAGCGCCGCTGATGGCGTTGTGCGTGCGGGCGATCGGGCTCTGATTTCTCTTTGATGTCCCGAGCGACACGTCAATGAGCGATCGGGATAAACGGGATGCTCATCCGGCGGGCGGCGATGCGCAACAGCCAAGGCTGAACGCCATCACCGACGCACAACCGGGAACGAGCGGCGCTCCGTCGGCGCAAACGGATAAAAGCCATCGCTGGAATGCATTCGGCGTCATCGTGGCGTCCCTTGTCGGTCTCATGGCGTTGCTGGTTTCCGGCTATACCGCCTACATCGAGCGCCAGCAAGTGCGTGCGCAGGTCTGGCCCCACCTGATGGTTGCCTACCAGGACCTTGGCCGCAAACTGACGGTCTTCAATAAAGGTGTGGGACCGGCTCTGGTGCGCGGCGTGCGCGTAACCGTTGACGGCAAACCGCAGCCGGACTGGGATCACGTGTTGCGGGCCGTTAACCTGTCGCTGGCCGGCTATGGCCATTCCACGCTCGCCGGAGCCGTACTGAGTCCCGGCGATGCTGTTGCCGTGCTGGTGCTGCCCGACGAACAATCGTACGCGCGGTTTCGCAAGGCGATGACGGCGCACGTTCTGATGGACATCTGCTACTGCTCAACGCTTGGCGACTGTTGGATGTTTATGGATCGCCATCCGCCGGACAGGCCGGTCGTCCAAGCCGTCGACAGATGCCCGCGCCTGCCATCCGGAAGCGCCTTCAGCGACTAACGGATCGGCGACTTAAGGCTTCGCACCGGCGTGAGCCGCTTTTATTCCGCGCCGATCTGCCCGGAAACGGGCTGTCTCGTTCGCTGCTCAGGTTGCTTCGCGACGAGCACCGCCTTGTCTGCCTCACGAATGAGGCGGTTCAGCGCTACGACCTCATGCTGTTGCACGTCCCGCCACCGGTGAAGCACCGTCTCCAGCGTCTTGTGCAGCTGCCTGTATACGGCGTAAGCCTGTTTGGTGGGCGCCGCGTCGGCTCGGCTCAAGGTGCGCTGCAGGTACGCCAGCTTGCTGTTCAGCCGGGCGGGGTAGTTCAGCATCGCCAGCGCGGCCTTGGCGTGGCGCTGCCAGAGCACGCCGCCGACATCGTCGAGCGCCGCGTCCAGTTGCCACGTAACCGACGCGGCCTGCGGATCGGCCGCCAATTGCCGCCGTACCGCCTGCACACGCGCGCGCAGAGCCCGAACCTGGTTGACGACCCGGTGGTTCGCCGCCAGGTCGTGCTGCAGTTTCATCATCAGGTCGAAGTGTTTGCGCAGGTCATTCATTGACACGTCGACGCGCGGGTCCAGTTTGACCGTGAGCGTGCGGGTGTAGGTGCGTCCGTCGACTTTGAGTTCCAGCATGTAGCTGCCCGGCAGCACGAGCGGCGCGACCGGTCCGCCCATGTCATAAACGGCGCCGGGAATCGGCTCCGGCAGCGCGTAATGCAGGTCCCAGACGAAGCGGTGCATGCCGGCGCCGGCGGGCAGTGACGGTACGTAGCGGTCGAGCCGAATGGCGCTGGAGAACTCCCGCACCAGCCGCCCCTCGTCGTCGCGGATTGTGAGCGTGATGGGCTGGTCCGGCGACTCGGCGAGGTAATAATCCACGATCGCGCCGGTCGGCGGATTCTCGCCAGCCGGCCCGTGGCGCCCCCCAATCCAGTGCGACGTGCGGACCCGGTACGCCGGGGCAGGCGCAAACAGGAATGCGGGCACATCCAGATTCGCCGTCGCGACCTGTTCAAGGGGGCTGATGTCGTCGAGCACCCAGAAGCCACGGCCGTGGGTGGCGACGACCAGGTCGCCGGCGTGGACGATCAGGTCGTGAACCGGTGCGCTCGGCAGATTCAGCTGCAACGGCTGCCACTGGTGGCCGTCGTCGAACGATACGTAGATGCCTGTTTCGGTGCCCGCGAACAGCAGGCCTTCCCGATTCGGATCCTCACGCACGACGTGAACATAGGCCGGCGCTGCAATGCCGGTGGTGATTTTCATCCAGCTGCGGCCGTAATCGCGGGTGCGGAAAATGTACGGCTGATAGTCGTTGAGCTTGTGGGCATCCACCGCGACGTAGGCCGTGCCGGCATCGAAGTGCGAAGCCTCGATCTGCGACACCTTGGCCCATTCCGGCAGGCCCGGCGGCGTGACGTTCTGCCAGGTGTCGCCGCCGTCGCGGGTGAGCTGTACCAGGCCGTCGTCAGTGCCGATCCAGATTGCGTCTTCGCTGATCGGCGAGGGCGCAATGCTGAAGATCAGGTCGTAGTATTCGGCGCTCGAGTTGTCGCGGGTAATCGGTCCGCCGGAAGGGCCTTGCTTCGACTCGTCGTCGCGCGTGAGGTCGGGGCTGATCTGCTTCCAGCTCGTCCCGCCGTTGGTGGTCTTCATCAGCACCTGGGAAGCGGTATACAGCACCTGCGGGTCCTGCGGCGAGAACGCCACCGGGGCGGTCCAGGTGAAACG
>DASSNT010000065.1:0-7874 GCA_035701285.1 Gammaproteobacteria bacterium
GTACGGGTTGATGGATTGCTCGAACGGAATGTCGGGCGAACTGTTGCGGCTGATGATCGAACGGGCGGCTTCGGGTTGCACGGTCGTCGCGAGCGGCGGCAGCTCTTCCTCCAGGCTGCCCCAGCCGTCGTCGACGCGCTCGGCGGAGCGGGTTTCAAAGCGGCCTTCGGGGTTGGAGACAGCGCCTCGGCCCTTGCGATGCTGCGGGAACGGGTGGTTCACGGCGATAACTATATAAATAAATAGCTATCGTATCCGTTTCGCTCCACTGCCGCAAAGGCGAAAAGCCGAGTCAGCTATCGGCCATCGCGTCGGCTTCCGCCAGCAATTGTTCCAGCATCTCCGCATCGATCGGCTTGACGAGATGCAGGTCGAAGCCCGCCTCACGCGAACGCTGGCGGTCTTCGTGCTGGCCCCAGCCGGTCAGCGCCACCAGTTGCACCGTCGCCCCCCACGGCCGCAGGCGGATCTCGCGGGCGACGTCGTGGCCGCTCATGCCCGGCATGCCGATGTCCAGGAATACGATGTCCGGCTTGAACTCGTCCCCGGCCTTCAGCCCGGCCTGGCCGCTGTAGGTGGCGCGCACCTCATGCCCCATCATCTCGATCAGCATCGCCAGGCTGTCGGTGATGTCCTGATTGTCGTCTATCACCAGCACGCGGCGGTGTGATGGAGGCTCCGCCGCTGGCTTCGTTACCGGCGGCGCAGGCGTTTCAACCGGCGCTGCCGTTTGCGGCAACTGCACCACGAATTCACTACCGCTGTTAGCGCCCTGGCTCATCGCCTCGATACTCCCACCATGCATTTCAACCAATTGCCGCGCCAGCGTCAGGCCGATGCCCAACCCGCCGGTACCGCTTTGCAGTTCGTTTTCACCCTGCGCGAACAAGTCGAACACGCGCACCAGTTCGTCAGAGCCGATGCCGATGCCGTTATCGCGCACGCTGACGCACGCCGCGCCGTCGTCCGCCGTCACGGAAACGGCCAGTTCGCCGCCCGCCGGCGTGAACTTGGCCGCGTTGTTCAGCAGGTTGACGAATACCTGCGTCAGCCGGTCGGCATCGGCATCTAGCCAGACCGGGTCATCCGACAGCGTCACCGCCAGCGCGTGATGCCGTTCCTCGATCATCGGGCGGCTGATTTCGACGGCGTTGTTGATGATGGCCGCCAGCTCGACCCGGGATTTGCGCAACTCGATGATGCCACGGCTCACGCGCGACACGTCGAGCAGGTCGTCGATCAATCGGACCAGATGGCCCACCTGGCGTTCCATCACGGCCTGCGCCTGGCGCGCGGCGGGGCTGCCGGCGCCGGCGAGGCGCAATACGTGCAGGTTGGCGCCGAGCGGCGCGAGCGGGTTGCGCAATTCGTGCGCGAGCACCGCCAGGAATTCGTTCTTGCGGTGATCCGCTTCCATCAGCGCTTCGGCCTGTTCCCGCAATAGCGCGTTGCTGTCCTCGGCCTGGCGATACAGGCGCGCGTTGTCAACCGCCAGTGCCGCGCGCCGGGCCAGATCCTCCGCGATCGCCAGATCGCGCCTGTCGTAGCGTCGGCCGGGCTCGAGCGACAACAGCGATAACGCGCCGAGCGTTTTGCCGCGTGCGACCAGCGGTACCGACATGAACGAGGCCGCCCGGTTGTCAATCACCTCGGCCATCAGCTCGGTGCGCCGATGAACCGGCGGCGTATTCAACGCCTTTTGCAGCGCATCGGTCACGTCCGGAAGCAGCAGCGAGCGTCCCTGGAGCAGGGCCTGGGCCATCGGCGTGTCGAGCTGACCGGGCGCCGCCGGCGCGTTCTTCAGCGCCTCGGCCAGCTCAACCTGAGCCGGGTCGGCCTGCGCCACCTCCACGCGGCGCGACATGCCTTCGTCCGTCAGCACGTCGACAAATGCCCAATCCGCCAGCCACGGCACGCACAGGCCGGCGATCCGCCGCAAAGTCTCGTTGTAGTCGAGTGAGGCCGCGAGCACGGCGCCCACCTGATTCAGAAAACGGTCGTTCTCCTGCCGCCGCCGCCGCTCGGCTTCCACCTGGCGCCGCTCGGTCACGTCGATCACAATACCGAGGAAACGGATGGGCCGGCGATCGGGCCCGTCGCCCTCGAAGATACAGCGGCCCTTGGAAATGAACCAGTGCAGCGACCCGTCCGGCAGGATGGCGCGATAGTCACTGTCGTACTCGCCGTTCCCGGCCGGATCGATCGCCTGCTCGATTTCGCTCAGGAAATGCTCGCGATCCTGCGGATGAATCAACGACAGGCGCAGCTCCGGCGTCACGTCGACATCCGGCGCGACACCGAACATCGCCTTGCAGCGCGGCGACCAGCCCACCTGCACCTGGCCGTTGACAATCGGATTGTCCCAGGTGCCGATATCGGCCGCCTGTATCGCCAGGCCAAGGTGCTCCTCGCCCGCCCGCAGCGCCTCCTCGGTGCGCTTGCGCTCCGTAATGTCGATCGTGACGCCCGCCATCCGGGTCGGCTCGCCTTCCGCGTTGTAAGTAATTTCGCCGCGTCCTTCGAGCCAGTGCACGCTGTTGTCGTCCCGGACGACGCGGTACTCGATCTGCCACAACGAGCGCGCAGCGACTGCATCGTGAAAGCTTTGGCGGACGGCTGCACGATCGTCTGGATGAACCAGCGCCATGAACTCTTCGAGCTGCAGCGTCTGGGTCGAGGTGGCGCCCAAGCCTTCGGTGCGGGGGCTGGCCCAGCGAAGGATCTGGGTGTCGAAATCAAATCGCCAGACGCCGATGCCGACGGCGCTCAAGGCCCATTGCAATAAGGCGTCGCGGTTCATGTCAGGTCTTGCGGCCGTCGGTGCCGTGGTTGCGGCGAAAAGAATACCCAATCGAGCCGGAAACTTTCGGCCGAATGGGCCTTTGTGTCAAGCGGAGATGGGAATTTTCTGCCGCGACGGGCTGTGGTCGCCGGTCCACGGCTTGCGGTATCCTCGGCAGCTCTCTCCGCCCTGTCAACCGAGGACGTCACGTGCCTGATCCCGCCCGCCTGACCCTGGATCGCGAAGAGATGCGCGAGTTCGGCTACCGCATCGTCGACATGATCACCGACCACTGGGCCGACCTGGCGGACAAGCCGGTGGCGCAAACGCCCGCGCCCGGCGGCGTATCGCAGGCGCTTGCCGCACCGCCGCCCGACGGGCCGGCACCGCTCGACGCGGTACTCGACGAACTGCGCCGCAACGTCTTCAGCCACGTGGCCCACGTCAATCACCCGCGTTTTTTTGCGTTTGTGCCGAGCCCGGCGAACTTCGTCGGCGTCATGGCCGATGCGCTCGCCGCCGGTTACAACGTCTTCAATGGCACCTGGCTCGCGGCCTCCGGCGCGGCGCAGATCGAACTGGCCGTTGTCGACTGGCTGCGAGACGCTTGCGGATTTCCGGAAGGGGCGGGCGGCCTGTTCGTCAGCGGCGGCTCGATGGCCAACATCGTCGCGCTGGCCGTCGCGCGCCATCGCAGGTTAGACGGCCCCAGCAGGAAGGCGCGCGTCTACTTTTCCGCCCAGACCCATTCCTCGATCGAGCGCGGCCTGCGGCTGCTGGGCTTCGGCGACGAGCAATCGGTACGCCTGCCGGTCGACGCCGACTTTCGCCTCAACGTCGACGCGCTGGCCGAGCGCATTCGCGCCGACCGTGCGGCCGGCCTCGAGCCATTCTGTGTCGTCGCCAATGCCGGCACCACCAACACCGGCGCGATCGACCCGTTGCCGCAACTCGCCAGGCTGTGCCGCCAAGAAAACCTCTGGCTGCACGCCGACGGCGCGTTCGGCGCCGCGGCAGCCGTCAGCGAGCGCGGCCGGCAGGCGCTGGAGGGTCTCGACCAGGTCGACTCCCTGTCGATCGACCCGCACAAATGGCTGTTCCAGCCGTTCGAAATCGGCTGCGTGCTGGTTCGCGAACGCCACTGGCTGCGCGAAGCCTTCCACGTCCTGCCGGACTACATGCAGGACACGCGCGCGGAAGAAGAAACCGTCAACCTCGGCGAATACGGTCCGCAGCTCACGAGATCGTTTCGCGCCCTCAAACTATGGATGACGCTGCGCATCTTCGGCCGCGAAGCGCTGGCCGCCGCCATCGAGCGCGGCTTCGAACTGGCCGAGCAGGCCGAGCGGCAGTTGACCGCAAAGGAAAACTGGGACATCGTCAGCCCCGCGCAAATGGCGATGGTCGCGTTCCGCTACGCGCCGCCGGACGTGGCGCCGGAGCAGGCCGATGCGCTTAACGCAGAGATCGTCCGCCGCCTGAGCGCCGACGGCTACGCGATGCTGAGCTCGACGCGCCTTAATGGCCGTATCGCATTACGGTTATGCACGATCAATCCGCGCACAAGTGATGACGACATCGCCGGCACCATCCGTCGCCTCGCCGAAATCGCCCGCGCCATTTAAATGTAGGCCGGCATAAGCGAAGCGTTGCCGGCAACGCCTCCGGCTTATGCCGGCCTACATTGAATGCGGCAATTCGGATACGACAGCACAGGCGCGCGCTCCGGCAGGTATTTGCCGGGCTGTGTGAGGCAGGATGCCGAACCCAGAGCCTACAGGGATGTATTTACGGCGTCCCGGCAAATACCTGCCGGAGTGGGCGCCGGAAACGAAGCCAGGACCCCCACCGAAGGAACGCCAAACTCAATGTTATAGTATCGACAAGTCGCGCAGGATCGCGCGGCATCTCCAACAACGACGGGATACCCTTCCATGGACGGCACGGGACCGCGTATCTACAACCTGTTTCCGCTGCTCATCGGCCCGGTGCGCGAATGGTGCGCGCAACTGCCGCGCATCGCCGCGCTCAACTTCGACTGGGTCTACGTCAACCCGTTCCACTACCCTGGCTTCTCCGGCAGCCTCTACGCCATCAAGGACCCGTACCGCCTCCACGACCTGTTCGCCGACGGCGGCGACGCCGACACGCTGCTGCGCGAATTCACGTCAGCGGCCGAGAACGCCGGGCTCCGCGTGATGACCGACCTCGTCGTCAACCACACCGCCCGCGATGCCCTGCTCGCCGACGAACATCCCGACTGGTACCGACGCGATTTGAACGGCGACCTGTACAGCCCCCGCGCCGTCGACCCGGACGACCCGGAAAAGGTGACCGTCTGGGGCGATCTTGCGGAACTGGATTACGAAAAGCGGAAAACGCGCGACAACCTGGTCGACTACTGGTCGCGCTACCTGAGCCACATCATCGGGCTCGGCGTCAAAGGCTTCCGTTGCGACGCCGCCTACAAAGTACCGGCTGCCGCCTGGGAACAACTGATCGCCGCTGCGCGTGCGGTCGATCCGACCGTCAAATTTTTCGCCGAAACCCTGGGTTGCACCATGGATGAAGTGCAGGCGCTCGAAGCCGCCGGCTTCGACTACCTGTTCAACAGCAGCAAGTGGTGGGACTTCCGTGGCGACTGGCTGCTCGACCAGTACAACCGCTTCCGCACCATCGGCCCGTCAATCGCGTTCCCCGAAAGCCACGACACGCCGCGCCTCGCGACCGAAGTCGAGGCCGCCGACAACGAAACGCTGGAGCGTCATTATCGTCTCCGCTACCTGCTCGCCGCCTGCTTCTCGACTGGCGTGATGATGCCGGTCGGCTACGAATACGCATTTCAAAAGGCGCTCAACGTCGTCGAAACGCGGCCCGACGACTGGGAAGAAACGGGCCTCGATCTGTCCGCCTGGATCGCCGCGGTCAACGCGATGAAAGCGGCCGTCCCAGCTCTGAACGAGGAGGGGCCACAGCGGCGGTTCACGGCGCCATCCGCGCCGCTGGTCGGACTGCTGCGCGAGAGCGGCGATGGCCGGGAGTGCGCGCTGTTGATCATCAATCCCGATGCCGAACGCAGCCACGCAATCGACGGCGGTGTCTTACTCGCCGCGGCGGGCGGCGTCTGCGCCCGCTTTACCGACGTGACCCCCGAAACCAGCCCGGCCCGACCGACGCCCGGCCAACCGCTCCGGCTCGAGCCGCTCGAGGCGCGCGTATTTCGCGGCGAGCGCGGCACGCGCAAGCGCTCCACAACAGCGCGCAACAGCGCCGCCCGCCTCAAGCGGCTGGCCGACGAGCGCGTCGCGATCGAAGACGTCTGGCCGGAAATCGACGGCGGTCGCCATCCGGTCAAACGCGTGGTCGGCGACGTACTTGAAGTCTGGGCCGACGTCTTCTCGGACGGCCACGACAAACTCGCCGCCTGCGTGCGCTGGCGCGACATGTGCGGTGGCATCTGGAACGAAGCGCCGATGGTCCACATCGACAACGACCGCTGGCAGGGCGTTGTGCCGCTGACCCACAACAGCCGCTACCGCTACACGGTCGAAGCCTGGCGCGACCGCTTCGCCACCTGGCGCGACGACTTCATTAAGAAGCGCGACGCCGGGCAAAAGGTCGAGCTGGAACGAATCGAAGGGCGCGAACTGGTCGCCGAAGCGGTCGAACAGGCGCACGACCGCGACCAGGTGGATCTGAGCGCGCTGCTGACCGAAATTGATGAGGCCGCCGACGATGCGCCGCGGCGCGAAGCCGTGCTTCTATCCGAGCGCCTGGCCGACCTGATGCGCCGCGCCGCGCCGCGCACGAACCTGTCCCGCTACCGCAACGAACTCGAGGTAATCGTCGACCGCGTCGCCGCGCGCTTCGGCGCCTGGTACGAACTGTTCCCGCGCTCGACCAGTGGCAACCCTGATCGCCATGGCACCTTCAAGGATGTGATCGCGCACCTGCCGTACATCCGCGAGCTGGGCTTCGACGTCCTCTACCTGCCGCCGATCCACCCGATCGGCAAGAGTCACCGCAAGGGCAAAAACAATGTCCTCGAAGCCGGCCCCAACGACCCCGGCAGCCCATGGGCCATCGGCGCCCCCGAAGGCGGACACGAAGCTGTTCATCCCGAACTCGGCACGCTGGACGATTTCAAGCGTCTGATCACCGCCGCACGCGATCGCGGCCTCGAAATTGCGCTCGACTTCGCCATCCAGTGCTCACGCGACCATCCATGGATCAAGGAACACCCGGAATGGTTCGACTGGCGCCCCGACGGCACGATCAAATACGCCGAAAACCCGCCGAAGAAATACCAGGACATCGTCAACGTCCATTTCTACGGCGAGTCGCTGCCGTCGCTATGGACCACGCTGCGCGACGTCGTGCTGTTCTGGATCGACGCCGGCGTGCGCATCTTCCGCGTCGACAACCCGCACACCAAACCGGTGCCGTTCTGGGAATGGATGATCGGCGAAGTGCAGGCGCGCCACCCTGACGTCATCTTTCTGGCCGAGGCCTTCACAAAGCCGAAGATGATGAAACAACTCGCCAAGGTCGGCTTCACCCAGTCCTACACCTACTTCACCTGGCGCAATACCAAGCACGAACTGATCGAATACCTGACGGAACTGACGCAGGACATTCCGAAGGAATACATGCGGCCCAACTTCTTCGTCAACACGCCCGACATCAACCCGCCCATCCTGCAAACCGGCGGCCGCCCGGCATTCATAACGCGCGCCACGCTGGCCGCAACGCTCTCCAGCATCTGGGGCGTCTACAGCGGCTTCGAATTATGCGAATCGACACCGATCCCGGGACGCGAGGAATATCTCGATTCGGAAAAATATGAAATCAAGGCGCGCAATGTCGACCAGCCCGGCAACATTCGCAATGAGATCGCGAAGCTTAATCAAATCCGCGGCGACAATCCGGCGCTGCAGGAACTGACGAACCTGAAGTTTCATCCGGCTAACGACGACAACATTCTGTTCTACGGCAAACAGGCTGCAAACGGCGACAACGTTATATGGATCGCGGTAAACGTGGACCCGTACAACACGCACGAGGCAGACATCGAGCTACCGTTATATATGCT
>DASSNT010000066.1:0-4576 GCA_035701285.1 Gammaproteobacteria bacterium
GGCACGCAGGATGCCGCGGCTGGACAGAATCGCGATCAGGTACTCCTTGCCGCGGATCACGCAGGTGGCGATGCCGGCGCGGCCGGTGTCCTCCATGCTTTTCGCCAGCAGCCGGTAGGGCTTGGTCGCGCCCTTGTCGGGCGCGAGGAAATAGGCCCGCTCGAAGTACATCGGGTCGATGTCGCCCACCGGCACGAAGCGCCGGAGGTCGATTTCCTGTGACTTGGGCGGCGCGATGGCGTCCAGCTCCTCATCGTTCACGACCACGAACTGATCTTTTTCGACCTCGTAGCCGCGCACGATCTCGTCGGCCTCCAGCGGGCGCTCCTCGTTGGGGCAGAAATAGCGCCGTGCCAGCGGCTCGCCGTCTTCGTCGACCATCCGCAGCGACACCTTATTGGAGCGGGTGGCGACGAACAGGCTCACCGGCAGGCTGACGAGGCCGAACGCGATAATGCCCGACCAGAACGGCCGCGGGCCGGGCCGGCGCGACTGCGCCTCCTCGTTGTGCTTAGGCACTCTTGCGCTCCCGCTTGAGGCTGGCTTCCAGCGCCTTGGACAGATCCTCGGTCGGCTTGGGGCGCTTGAACGGAATCACCTTTGCCTTGCCGCCGCGGCGCTTGGTTTCGATCAGCTCGAGAATGCGCGCCCGGTGCTCGTTCTGGTAATCCGCCGGCTCGAACGGCGCTTCCAACATGCCGATGAGCTGCTTCGCCATATCGATTTCGCGCTTGTCGAGCTCGCGGCCGCCCGGCGCTTCCAGCTCCTCGACGGAGATGACTTCGCCGGCATGCCGCAGCGACACCAGCACCGGATAGCCTTCATGCAGGCGCAGTGCGCCCACGTACTCCTGCTTGCGCATTGTCCAGCGCGCAAGACCCTCCTGGCCGGAGTTCGCCAGCCCGGCAATCAGCGCCGAATAAGCCTTGTCGGCCCCGTCGGGCCCGAGATAGTAGGGGCGCAGGTACCAGCGGTGATCGATTACCCGCGGCGGCAGAAATTCGAGGATTTCGACCTCGCGCGACTCCGGCGGCTCGACCGCGGCCAGGTCCTCGTCGTTGAGCACCACCCAATCGCGTTCCTCGGTCACGTAAGCCCGCCGCGCTTCCGCATAAGGCACGACATCCCCGGAATCGGGCTTGACCATCGCCTGTTTCACCGGCACCCGATCCTTCGCGTGCAGCAGCCGGAAATGCACATCCTGGTCGGCCACCGCGGCGTAAAACTTCACCGGCACCCGCACGTCGGCAAAGCAGATCGCGCCTTTCCACATCGCCCGGGCACTCATGGCGCGCACTCCGGACAGACGACGGTGCGGGATTCGCGAACTTCCACCACGCAAACGGGGCAAATCGGCCGATCGCACTCGAAACAGTGCACCGCGACTTCTTCACGATAGGCGACGGCGCAAAACCCGCAGGACGCGGCGCCGGCTTCCAGCCACCAGGGCTTCTTATGCATTCCATTGCTCCATTCTCTGTCGTTCCTGCGAAGGCAGGAACCCAGTCCAATAAGCTGCGGCCTGCGGCCGCACGCCTAAGCCTTCACCCCAGCACTCTTCCGCATACCTTTAGTAATCTGCCGCCGCGCCGAATCAAACTCGGCCCACGGATCACGCTTCAAAGCCGCCAGCCGCTGCGGCAGATTATTCACCCGATAATGATCCGATTTTAGCGACTCGCCAAGCTCATCCCAACGCACCGGCACCGCCACCGGCGCATGCGGATGCGCCCGAGTCGAATAACTGGCGATCGCCGTCGCTCCGCGCCCGTTGCGCAGATAATCCAGAAAAATCCGCCCGCGCCGCCGCGCCTTCGACATGTTCGCCGTCAGCTTCTTCGGCTCATCACGCACGTGCGCCTCGCACACCGCGCGCGCAAAGGCCTTGATCTCATCCCAGCCGTCGCGCCGCTTGAGCGGCACAACCAGGTGCAGCCCCTTGCCGCCGGTGAGCCGCACAAACGGCGTCAGCCCCATCTGTTCCAGCCGCTCGCGCAGCGTACCGGCGACGCGTAACACCTCCGTCCAGCCGACCTCCGGCGACGGGTCGAGGTCGAACACGATCAGATCGGGCTTGTCGACATCGTCCACGCGGCTGCCCCAGGGATGCAGTTCGAGCGTGCCTGCCTGCACGAGCGCGATGAGGTCGGACAGGGCGCGCACGTAGGCATAGGTGCGCATGTCGCCGTGTTTTTCCTCAATCTCGACGCGCGGCACGCTCGCATCCACTGCATCGCGCGGATGCTTCTGAAAAAAGCAGTTGCCCTGGCCGCTCGGACAGCGCAGCAGCGACAGTGGCCGGTCGGAGAGCTGCGGCAGAATCCAGTCGGCAATCGATTCGTAATAACGCGCCAGGTCGAGCTTGGTGATGCCCATCTGCTCGTACAGCACCCGGTCCGGGTTGCTCAGGCGCACGCCGGCGACCTTTTCGCCCTTGCCGCGGGCGCGGGTTTTGCTCCGCTTCGGCGCCGCCGGCTTCGGCTCGGGTCGCGGATGCAGCCGAATCTCATCCGCATTGCGATCCTCGCGCAGCCCCCGAAAACTCGGGTGCCGCAGCCGGCCGTCGCGCGTGCGCTCGGTGAACGCCACATCGACCACCATCGTCGGCTGCACCCAATGCACGCCTGCCGCATCCGGCACCGCTGTCTTGAACGGCCGCTTGTCGATTTCCATCTTTCGCAACGTCTTGTGCAGCGCCGCCAGCTGCCGGTCCGAAAAGCCGGTCCCGACGCGGCCGGTGTAGGCCAGCTTGCCGTCGTCGTCATACGCGCCCAGTAGCAGCGAGCCGAAGCCGCTGCGCGAGCCGCCGGGGTCGGTATAGCCGCCGACGATAAACTCCGCATCCTTTACGCACTTCGTCTTGCGCCACTGCTTGCTGCGCCCGCCGCTGTAAGTGCTGTCGGCGCGCTTGGAAATAATGCCCTCGAGCCCGCTCTCGCAGGCCTTGTCGAAAAAGGCCGGGCCGTGGCCGGTCATGTGATCGGTATAGCGGATCAGCCCGTCGGTCTCGCGGCCGAGCAGATCGGCCAGTACCTGCTTGCGGTCGCCCAGGGCGGCTTTGGTGAGATCGAAGCCGTCGAGATACAGCAGATCGAAAACGAAATAGACGAGGGCATCGGTGCGCCGCTCGCTGATGGCCTCCTGCAACTCGCCGAACCGGCTGATGCCGGCCGAATCCAGCGACACCAGCTCGCCATCCAGCATCGCGCTGTCGACCTCCAGTGTCGCCAGCCGGTCGCGCAGCACCGGGAAGCGGTCGCTCCAGTCCTTGCCGTTGCGCGTGAGCAGCCGCACCTTGCCGTGATCCAGCCGCGCCAGCAGCCGGTAGCCATCGAACTTGATTTCGTGCAGCCAATCGTCGCCGGCCGGCGCCTTCTGCCCGAGCGTGGCCAGCTCAAGCGCCTGCGAGCGCGGCAGCGCCTTCTTGCGGACGCCTTTAAGGTCCGCCGCACGCGACGCCGCCACCTCCTGCCGCTCATCCGCCGCCACGCCCCGCGCAATCTCATCCATCGTGCGGCCGGTCGCGACGCTGACATCGTCATCACCGGGCGGCGCCGGTTTCCGCGCCTTCTTCCTGTCGTGGCGCTTGATGAGCAGCCAGTTCTTGCCGCCGTCGGCTGCCTTGCCACTCATCTGCACCAGCGTCCACGCGCCGGCGAGCTTCTCGCCATTCAACTCAAAGTCGATGTGGCCGTCCTTCTGTTTGGTCTCCCGCCAATGCCCCCGGTCCCAGAGCATCACGGTGCCGCCGCCATATTCCTTCTCCGGAATCGTCCCTTCGAAATCCTTGTACTCAAACGGATGATCCTCGACGGCCACCGCCAGATGCTTCTCGCCCACCTTCAGGCTCGGCCCCTTCGGCACCGCCCAACTGCGCAGCACGCCGTTCTGCTCCAGCCGCAGGTCGAAGTGCAGCCGACTCGCATCGTGCTTGTGGATGACGTAGATGGGGTCGTTGCTGCCGGGGCGTGAGGCATCAGCGCCGGCCGGCTCGGACGTGCGCTGGAAGTTGCGCTTTTGGCGGTATGTGTTGAGTCGTTCCATCCTTGGAAGCCGGTTGACTAGTCTTTCCCAGTGTAACGCGAAACGACAATCAGGCCGGCGGCTCGGGTTCGTCAGCGAGTTTACTGAACGGTGTAACCGTCCCCTCTTTCGTCACTCGCACCACCTTGCGGAAGTGACGGGCAATCTGCCAGACAGCGAGAATGCCGTACAGGATCGAGAGCGCGATAATCGTGAAACGGTTGGTATGCTGGCCCGCCATGACGCTGACCAGGAACTGCACGAGAAACAGCGACAACAGGGCCAGGGCTCCCCGAAAGGTCAGGCTGCGGTCCAGCAGGATCGCTACAGCAAACAGCGACTGCGCCGCCGTAATCAGCAGTTCGTAGCGCTGATGCATATCAATCGGCAGCGGGTGAACGGTCGTTGCCGACACCGCAAAAACCGCGGGCAGGCTGCCGACCAGCAGGGTCCACTGGTTGACCTTGCTGGACAACAACGTACCCAGCGAATCGGCGGCCTTCAGCCGCCAGGCGTACAGGCAGGCGACGATCAGCTCCGGCGATTCGCTCGC
>DASSNT010000067.1:0-15200 GCA_035701285.1 Gammaproteobacteria bacterium
TGGGTAGCACGATCGCAGCGATTGCGACCGACAGCAACAGCAGCCAGACAAACGGGTTGGTCGCGCCGCCGGTGAAATACAGCAGCAGTGCCAGCGCGGCGACATCCACCAGCAGTTGCGCGAAAAACGCCGGTTCGGACTGTCGCCCTGCAAGCGCGCCCCAGAGCAGAACGTTAACTGTGGCCAGAACGGCGGTCGTCGCTGCGAGAAGCAGCCACGGCGGCGGTGCGTGCAGCCAGAACCCAGCCGAGACGATCGCGCCGGCCTGGCCGCCAAAGATCAGCCCGCGCAGCAGGAACAGGCGTTGCAGGTTGCGGTCGTTCTGCGCGATGTCGTTTTCAGTCGGTAGCACGGCGAAGGTGGTTTGGTTGACGGATCAAGTATATCCGACGGTGCGCCGACAAGGGGTGCGACGCTATGTCGCATTCCGGTGCCGCAGTCCGATTCTTAAAATACGGCAACCATCTCAAAGAGCAGAAGCATGAAAATCAAAGCCCTTGTAGCGACGCTTGCCATTGCGCTGACCATTCCGCCTTTGGCCTACGGCCACGGGTTCGCCGGCAAGCGTTTCTTTCCCGCCACGCTGAATCTCGAAGATTCCTTCGTCGCGCCCGAGCTGGACTTTCTTTACACCCACAATCGTGTCCCGGGCGAGGAGGGCGGCGATGTCTATGCGTCCGATCTGGAAGCGGAATTCGCCAAGCCGCTCACGCGCGACTTTCAGTTGTCGCTCGGGGCGGACTACCTGCACTTGAACCCGCTTGATGGCCCGGCCGTGAACGGTTTCGAGAATTTCGAAGTCGGTGCGAAATACCAGGTGTTCATCGACGACGCCGCGGAATCGGCACTGGCAGTGGGCGTTGAGGCAGAGATCGGCAACACCGGCAGCTCACACGTGGACGCGGAACCGTTTACTGTCGTCGCGCCGGCTGTCTACTACAGCAAAGGCTTCGGCAACCTGTCGACCGGCTGGCTGCGACCGTTCGCGATCACCGCGCAGGTCGCGCCGACTTTTCCGACCGACAGCGGCGAGCCGCACGCGATCGAGTGGGGCGTTACTCTGCAGTACAGCCTGCCGTACCTCGAAAGCTTCGTGAAGGACACCGGCTTGCCGGCGCCGTTTCGCAACATGATCCCGATCGTCGAATTTCCGATGGAGACCTGCCTCGACCGCGGTTGCAGCGGCGAAACGACCGGCACGATCAACCCCGGCTTCATCTGGATCGGCAAGGTGAGCCAGTTGGCGTTCGAACTGGTCATCCCGGCTAACGACGACAGCGGTTCGCACATCGGCTTTCAACTGCAATATCATCTTTACCTGGACGATATCTTCCCGTCGTGGGGCCGATAGTGAACGGGCTGAAATTGCGAAACTGGGTTCTGCTCGCGGCGCTGCTCATGCCGGTCGCCGCGCTCGCGCATGCCTTTCCAGAGGATTCGCAGCCGCCGGTCGGCGCAACCATCCAGAAATCGCCGGACGCCGTAAAGATCTGGTTCAACAGTTACCTGGAGCCATTGTTCAATGAACTCAAGGTAAAAAATGCAGCAGGCCAAGTCGTCAGCAAAGGCCCGGCCGAAGTCGATGCCAATGATCGGAGCCTGCTGAAGGTGGCACTGCCGCCATTGCCGCCCGGCATTTACCACGTCTACTGGAAGGTCGCTTCGAAAGACGGCCACCACACCGAAGGCGATTTTACGTTCACCTTGAAGGACCACTAATGCCCGTATCGCCGTGGCGCGAGGCGCTGAGCGGTTTCGACATTCTGGCGATCAGCCTGACGGTCGGCGTCATCGCGACGATGCTCTGGCTGATGCCGTCCACTGGCGCGGCCGAAGCTTCGCGGATCGATATCCGCCACCGCCTGCGTCGACTGCTGTCGGCGGCGCTCGCGCTGCTGACGCTGACGACAATCGCAGTTCTGATCGTGCGCAGCATCGCCATCAGCGGCAGAACGCTTACCGGCATCGGACCCATCCTCCCGCTGGTGTTGATGCGAACCGATTTCGGCCACGTCTGGTTCGCGCGCGCCGGAGCAGTCCTGTTGCTGTGGTTCGCATGGAGCCGGCTGAAGGCGGATGCACGCCAGCCGGTGATTTACTGGACGCTGCTGGTGTTGGCGGCACTGGTTGCATTGACGCGCAGTACGACAGGCCATGCCGGCGATCACGGCGATTTCCGCATCCCGGTCTGGATCGACTGGCTGCACCTGTTGGCGGCCGGGTTGTGGGGCGGTGTCATCATCGCCTTCGTGATCGCTGTCCGTCCCGTGCTGCGGCGTGATCCGGATTCCGCGTCTTGCGCCTTCATAGTCAGACGCTTTTCCAGCATCGCAGCCATCGGACTGGCGCTGGTTGTCGCCAGCGGTATTTACAATGCCTGGCATGCACTCGGCGCGTGGCGTCCGCTGTGGACCAGCGACTACGGCCGCATTCTCGATATCAAGCTGGGGCTGGTGATCCTGATGGCGCTGCTGGGCGCGAGCAATCGTTTTCGCCATGTGCCGCGCCTGCTGCGGCGTGAGGTTGATGGCGATGCACCACCGGATGCATTTCGTTTGCTTGCCGCGACCGCGGCCGCCGAGGCGCTGCTGATGCTTGCAATACTCGCAGTGGTAGCGTTGTTGATGAATTCGATGCCGCCGGCGTCGATGTTTTAGCGCGATTTTCCCCGCGACGCCCGGTCACGTATCATCACGACCCATTCGGCATTTCCCGAGGGGAAGATCATGATGAAGTTGATTGCTCTCGTCGTCTTCGCGACCGGCTCGCTCCTGTCATTCAGTACGTGGGCGAATCCTGCGCCGCAGGCTGTCGCCCGCTGGGAGCGGTACGCCCATAACGTGACGATTTATCGCGATAACTGGGGCATTCCGCACATCTACGGCAAAACCGACGCCGCCACCGTTTTCGGCATGGAATACGCGCAGGCCGAGGACGGGTTCGCGCGGATCGAACGCAACTACATCGATGCGCTGGGGCGGCGCGCCGAGGCCGAAGGCGAGTCGATGATCTTCCATGACCTGCGCATGAAGCTGTTTGTCGATCCGCAGGTAATGAAGGCCAAGTACGAGGCAAGCCCGGCCTGGCTGAAGGAGCTGATGAATGCCGCCGCGGACGGGCTGAACTTCTACCTCTACAAGCATCCCGACGTGCATCCGAAGGTAATCGACCATTTCGAGCCGTGGATGATGATGGCGTTCAGCGAGGGCAGCATCGGCGGCGACATCTACATGGCGGTGGACGTCCCCGAGCTGGCGGCATTCTATGGCGCGACGCGCAAGGTGGCCCGGCGCGATGATGACGTGGTGCCGGAACTGGCCGGCTCGAACGGCATCGCCATTTCGCCCTCGATCACGATGGATCACCACGCGCTGCTGCTGATCAATCCGCACGTTTCGTTCTATTTTCGCGACGAGTTGCAGATGGTGAGCGAGGAAGGCCTTAGTGCCTACGGTGCCGTTACCTGGGGGCAGTTTTTCATTTACCAGGGCTTCAACGCGGGCGCCGGCTGGATGCACACCTCAAGCGGCGTCGAAAACCGGATTCATTATCTGGAAACTGTCAGGAAAAAGAACGGGGCTTACTATTACCAGTACGGCGATCAATGGCTGCCGATGGAAACGCGCAAGGTCACCGTGCCATACAAAACGTTGCACGGCATGGCGCACAAGACCTTCACCGCTTACTACACGCAGCACGGACCGGTTATCGCGAAGCAGGGCGACAAGTGGATCAGCGTCCACCTGATGCGCAAGCCGATGCAGGCGCTGATCCAGGACTGGACGCGCATGCAGGCGACAGATTATGACGCCTTCCGCAAGACGATGCAGTTGCACACCAATTCGTCCAATAACACGATTTTCGCCGACGCCGAAGGCAATATCGCCTACTGGCACTCCGACTGGATTCCGCAGCGCAGCGACAAGTTCGACTGGAGTCGGCCGGTGGATGGCAGCAATCCGGCCACGGCGTTGCACGGTGTCCTGTCGTTGGAGGAAACGCCGCATTTGCTCAATCCGGCCAGCGGATGGCTTTATAACTCGAACAACTGGCCCTGGTCCGCGGCCGGCAAATACAGTCCCGACCGCTCCGACTATCCCGCTTACGTCGACAGCGGCACCGAAGAATCGCCGCGCGGCCATCACGCGCTGCGTCTGTTGAAGGACAGCAAGAACTGGACCGCGCCAAAGCTCGCAGCGGCGGCATACGATAGTTATCTACCTGCTTTTGCGACGCTGATTCCGGTGCTGATCAAGGCATACGACGCAGTGCCGGAGGCCAACGCACTCAAAGCCAAACTGGCTGACCCGATCAAGGTACTGCGTCACTGGGACTACCGCTGGGGCATCAACTCGGTGCCAACGTCGCTGGCGGTTTTCTGGGGCACCGATCTGTACCGGGATGTTTATGACGCCGCGCGGGAAGCTGGTATGTCGCGCCGCGCCTACATCCAGCAGCGCGCCACGCCCGAGCAGTTGCTGGCGTCGCTAGCGGCGGCCGTCGACAAGCTGACCGCGGACTTCGGCAGCTGGCAGACGCCATGGGGCCAGATCAATCGCTTTCAGCGCATCAGCGGCGACATCGAGCCGCACTTCGACGACAGGAAGCCGAGCATCGCGATTCCGTTCACGACCTCGCGCTGGGGATCGCTGGCGGCGTCATGGGCGCGCCCGTACCCCAACACCAATAGGTGGTACGGCACCGGCGGCAACAGCTTCGTGGCTATTGTGGAATTCGGCCCGAAGGTCCATGCGTGGGCGGTGCGCGTCGGCGGCGAAAGCGATCATCCGTCGTCGTCGCATTTCAAGGACCAGGCGACGCGTTACGCGCAAGGCAATCTGCGTACGGTGTACTACTACAAGTCGCAACTGCAGGGCCACATCGACCGGCAATATCATCCCGGAGCGTAACCGGCGTTACATGGCTTCCTTGATGCCACGCTTCAGCAGCCACCAGTTCACCGGCCACGAGGTTGCGAAGCCGAGCACCATGCCGACCTGCATCAGGAACCAGTAGGCGGCATGATCGGGATGCAGGTGTTCGACCGGAAAGAATACGAACTGGATCAGCGCCATCCAGCCGAACAGACCGAGTTCGAAGAACGTCAGTGACAGCGTGTCGGCCTTGAGCGCGGCGACGATGCCCTCGCGCGGGCCGAGGCCGCGCATGGGTGCGATCGAAAAATATTGAAAGACAATGCCGAGCGTGAATGCCAGCGTGTAGTCCGCAATATATTCCGGCCATAGCGACAGGCCGGCGATTTCGAATGCGCCGGCAAAGATGATCCAGCCGCCGGCGATATCGCCAAGCGTACAGCCCGCGCCGCAATGACTGACACCGACGCTGACGGTGGCCGGGAAACGCTTGTCCGGCGCGTCACCATGCATCTGCTGCCATCGTTTCGATTGCGGCCGCCCCCAACGCACGTAGCCCCACCAGGCCAGTGGCCCGAAGTAGAGCGCGGTGATTGGCCAGACGAGTTCCATGATCCACATCTTCTGGCGAAAGCCGTGGATGTAAATGTCGAACAGGATAAGACCGGCTGTCAGAAACGCGATGCCCAGCGAAAACCAGGCGAGCGCGGTGAGCCAGGCGGGAGTCATGCAGCAGCCCTCCGTGGCGTTTCGGTGCGATTGTTCGCAGTTTAACAAAACGCGATAGACACGCATTTTTCGCGACTATAAAGTGGATGCAAGGCCAAGGCAGGTTGATTTACAGGAGGTAACATGGCCACTCAGCTTGGATCTCAAACTGTTGTTGAAGGCTGGCCGGAGGCGTCGCGCGAAGCCGCTCAACTGGTCATCGAGAAATACGGCGAGCCGGATGAGGTTACCGACACGGAACTTAAATGGCTCCATCGGGGCAAGTGGAAGCGGATCGTCGCGTCGAAGGCATTTTACGAACACGATTTTCCGGCGCCGCATATCGACGCCGTCGAGTGCGTGATCGACTATCGCGTGCCGGTTGATAAGTTCTCCGCACTTGCCGAGTTCGACGGCAGCGTCATTGTCGAACGGACGGCCGGCGAAGTGTCGGCTCGCTGTCACGATGAGGAAGCGAATTTTCTCGCCCTGAACCTGATGCATGACATCGTCACCGGCGAGAAGAGCGTGGAGCAGGCGCGCGATTACTACGCCAGAGAGTTCGCCGATGCGCGACGTAAAAAGCCGACGCCTTACATGGAAGGCTTGCGCTTTTCGCCGGGTGACGGGAACGCCGCCGATCCGGGAATGCGGATTCTGTCGGATGTCGATCTCAAGGCGGCCGCCAGGGAAGGAAGAGAGAGAAACCGCGCGTCCTGAGACCGCCCGGAATTAGTCCGACGCGTTCAGTTCCGCGAGCGCCTCGTCCCGGAGTGCAAGTACGGCCGGACTGACGGTAACAGGATAATCGGCTTCGCCGGGTGCAATCTCGCGCAGCGCTTCGGGCAGCTTGTCGATTTCGTCGCTGGCGTAGCTCGCTGCAGCTTCGGTGTCGGGGAGTGCAGCCGACACGGGTTCACCGTGGACGACGGCCGGCACAAGCAGCGGCTTCGCGTCCCGACTTTCCTCGCGCAGCGTAAGCTCATCGCCCGACATCCTTCCGTCTGCATCGTAGTGGCGCCACACCTGCTTGGCGCCCGGATAAACTTGCTTGCCCGGCGAATTTTTCAGCCGCGGTTTGCCGTTGTACGCCGTGAGCTTGTAGACGAGATCGAGGCTCGGCGCGTCGGCTGATGTGCCGAGCGCGGTGCCGACGCCAAACGCATCGATCGGCGCTTCCGCTTCGACCAGATCGCGGATCTTGTACTCGTCCAGGCCGCCGCTGACGACGATTTGCACATCATTCAGGCCAGCGCCGTCCAGCTTGCTGCGCGCCGCGCGCGACAGCGCCGCCAGATCACCCGAGTCCAGACGGATGGCGCCGACGTTGAACTGTTCGCCGAGCTCGTTTTTCATTGCGACGATCTTGTCCACCGCGCGCAGCGTATCGGCCGTATCCAGCAGCAGTGTCGTGCCCGGATACAGATCGGCATAAGTTCGAAACGCCGCCGCTTCGTTACCGCATGCCTGAATGAAACTGTGCGCCATCGTGCCGCGCACCGGCAAGCCATGCCGCAGGCCGCCAAGCACATTGCTCGTGCCGCTGATGCCTGCCGTTTTATAGGCGCGCACGCCCTGGACCGCGGCGTCGATGCCGTGCATGCGGCGCATTCCGAAATCAGCCACGGGCCGCCCGTGCGCCGCCAGCACCACCCGCGCGGCCTTGGAAGCGAGCACCGTCTCCAGGTGCACCAGGTTCATCAGCAGCGTTTCGAGCAGCTGCGCTTCGGCGATCGGCGCGGTGACTTCCAGCAGCGGCTCCTGCGGGAAGACGGGCGTCCCCTCCGGCATCGCAACGATGTCGCCGGAAAAGCGGAAGTCCTCCAGCCAGCCGAGAAATTCATCGCGGAACAGGCCGAGGCGCGCCAGGTCGTCGAGCGCCGCCTTCGGAAAGCGCAGCTCGGTTACAAGGCGCGCTGCGTATTGCTGGCCGCACGCGAGCATGAAGCGGCGCACCGGCGGAAGCTCGCGAAAGTACAGGCTGAACGTGGCCGGGCCGCTCAGACCCGCTGCCCAATAGGCCTGCAGCATGGTGAATTCATACAGATCCGTAAACAGCCCCGGGTCGGCTGCGTTTGTCCAGCGGCGGGTTTCGGTCATGATGGCGTCATTGTAAGTAATCGCCGCACGGTTTGTATTCGAAGCGGCGTGGCGTAAGCTGGTGCCGGACCACGAAGGGGAAGGGTGTGGCAACAACCCGCACGGTTCGCAGCGCGATCGGCTTTGTCGTCTTTATGGGCCTGACCAGCCTGTTCGCGGACATGACCTACGAAGGCGCGCGCAGCGTCAACGGGCCGTTCCTGGCGACGCTGGGCGCGAGTGCGACGGTGGTCGGCTTCGTTGCCGGTTTCGGCGAACTGGCCGGCTACGCAATCCGCTACGTCTCGGGCGTCTGGTGCGACCGCACCGGGCGTTACTGGCCGATCATGTTTCTCGGCTATGGGATCAACATGCTCGCCGTGCCGGCGCTGGCGCTCGCGGGACATTGGCCGCTCGCCGCCGCGCTGATGATTCTGGAGCGGGTAGGCAAGGGCATCCGCAAGCCGGTCGGCGACACGATGCTGTCGTACGCCACGCACGAGATGGGGCGTGGCTGGGGCTTCGGGCTGCACGAGGCGATGGACCAGTTGGGCGCCACGGTGGGTCCGCTGATCGTCAGCGCCGTGCTGTTTTTCCGCGACGACTACGCGAAGAGCTATGCCGTACTGCTGATTCCGGCGCTGCTGGCGCTGGCCGTGCTGGCGACCGCGTCGCGGTTTTATCCGCGGCCGCGCGATCTCGAAGTGGCAACGCCAAAACCGACTGCAGAGGGCGCGGCGCGCTCATACTGGCTGTATCTTGCGGGCGCCGCGCTGGTGGCGCTTGGCTTCGCCGATTTCCCGCTGATCGCGTTTCATTTCCAGAAAGCTGCAGTGGTGCCGCCGGCATGGATACCCGTGCTGTTTTCAATCGCGATGGCCGTCGACGGCGTCGCTGCCCTTATCTTCGGACGCCTGTTCGATCGCGTCGGCCTGCCGCTGCTGGCGACGATTACCGCCGTCGTCTGGGTGTTCGCGCCGCTGGTGTTTTTCGGCGGCTTTTATCTTGCGATTGCCGGCATGGTGCTTTGGGGCATCGGCATGAGCGCCCAGGAATCCATCATGCGCGCCGCCATCGCCGGCATGGTTCCGTCGGAGCGGCGCGGCGGCGCCTACGGCTTGTTCAATGCCGCCTTCGGCGTCGCCTGGTTCTGCGGCAGTTTCCTGATGGGGTTCTTGTACAGCCAGTCGATCGTCGCGCTCGTCATAATTTCCGCACTCGCGCAACTGGCGGCGGTGCCGCTGTTTTTACGGCTACAGCGATCCTTGTGACGAACTTGTGATAGCGCCGCCGGAAGCCCTGATGGTGGCACTCTGATTCATGGGTTATGTTCCACGGGCGGCGCCATCTCAGCTACTTTCTGCTGGGGCTGTCGATTGTAGTGACAGCCGCGTTTTTCCTGTCCTTCGGCTCGACCTGGGAATCGCGCATTCGGAGTCAAGGCAAAGCGAAGACAACGACCTTGGCCGGCGTGCTGTCGACTTGCCAGCCGATTTCCGATTGCATGCCCGAGGCGACCGCGATGTACTGCTTGCCGTTGACGGCATAGCTGATTACGCCGCCGCCGATCGGCTGGCCGGTGTTGTGGCGCCACAGTATCTCTCCGGTATCGGCATCGAAGGCCATGAAGTCGCCGGCGATGTCGCCGGTAAAAACGACGCCGCCGGCGGTGGCGGTAATACCCGAGACCAGCGGCGCACGCGCATGGTAACGCCAGCGGATCGAGCCATCGGCGGCGTTGACCGCGGTCACCCAGCCGCTGCGCCGTTCGTCCTGCACGCCGAACGGATGGAGCCGGTCCTTGGCCCCCGTCCATGGCAAACCTTCGCGGCCCTCAAGTTTGGACGGCGGGCGGATTGCGACGGTGATGCACCAGTCGATTGCGTTGACGTAAAACGCGTTCGTTTGCGGCGAGTACGCAGGGCCGTTCCATTCAACGCCGCCGTCAACGCCGGGGCAGTAATGGGTGCCCTCTTTGGTGAGCGGCGCGTGGACGTTCTCCATCGTCGTTACCGGCGTTTTGTAGAGCAGCCGCAGCGTGTCGCGGTCGAGCGCGTACAGATAACCGTCCTTGCCGGCGGCGACAATGAGATGACGTCCATCGGCCGTATCAATCAATTCGGGCGGCGCGGCAACATCCCAGTCGTGAAAGTTGTCGCTGGTGACCAACTGGCGCGCGCGGCGCAGTGACCCGTCCTTCAGATCCAGCGCTACGACCGAATACGTGTAAAGGTTGCTGCCGGGGCGCACCGCTTTGAGAAAATCCGGCGCAGCGTTCCCGGTCGGCACGTACAGCAGGCCGTTTTGCCTGTCGATGGCATAGGATGTCCAGGTTGCGGCACCGGCTTTCGGGTGCACGGCGCTGGCCGGCGGCCAGGTCTGGCTCGCCGGCCCGGAAGTAGGCACCAAATCGGCGCTCCACAAGCGTCCGCCGGTTCTTGCATCGAAGGCCATCATGCGGCCGGTGACGCCGAAATAATCGCCGCCGGCATTGCCGATATACACGCGGCCATTCCAGGCAATCGGCGCGGCTGGAAAGGTCTCGCCGGTTTCCGGGTCGCCGATTGCGACATTCCACACCTCTTGTCCCGTGCCCGCATCGAGCGCGTACAGGCGGCCGTCATTGGAACCGCGAAACAGTACGCCGGCGAGCCAGCCGACGCCGCGGTTGACCTTATTCGGGTCGAAGGGCGGCGTGCGCGCGAGATGGTAGCTATGCCGCCAGCGCAGCCGGCAATCGGCCGCGTCGATCGCGTAAGTCTCTTCGAGTGTGGTGAAGTACAGCGTCCCGCCAACCACGATCAGGGCTGACTGCATGTTGACCGGCTCGTCAATCCGAAACGCGCACACGCGGCGGAGTGTGCCGGCGTTGGCGCGCGTGATCTGCGCAAGGGGTGAGTAGCGGTTGCCGGCCAGCGTCTTGTTGTACGAGCCCCAATCGGTGGACGGGTCAGGGGCGCCACGCGTCACGCCTTGTGGATCGTAGGCGGGGCCTCGCGTCGTGCTGCTTTCGCCTTTCGGCGGCGGCGCCGACGGCGGCGCGAGCAGGAGCTTTGCCGGACCGCAGCCGGTGAGCACAAAAATCAGCACCACGACGGGCGCGAAGCGGAAAATCGAGTTCATCGGCGTCACATCCTTGTAGCGAGTCAAAAACGGCCGCAGCGGTCGCGGCATCGGCGCTGATTGGAACGGCCTGCCGCGTTCAGTGCATGACGTCTTGATCGTCCGCAATGCCGACGCGGCGCTGATAGACCATTTCCCGGCCTTTCCAGTCCGCGAACAGCAGTGTCAGCACGACGGGCAGCACCGGGGACCAGGACGCGATGTCGGAGGCAAACGGCGCGGCAAAAACGCGATCGGAAACGGGCAAATGGAGTGCCCGGCGACGCTCGTTGTGCTGTGAGCTTTAGTTATCGCAGCCATCTCGGGTCCGTCCTCGAGAGCCGCCTTCCGTAGCATAAGAATTTGACCATAACAATTCAATAACGAAGGCGAAAGTCACGGGCATGGAGCATGCGCGCGAAAGCTGCTGTTCCGGCCGCCCAAGCGTGCGGAGCATCAAAAGAATTCATACTCGAACCGTACCACGTACGTCCAGTTCGGCGAGCCGGTGTCGGTAATGCCGTACAACACCGCGGCGCTGTACTTGATCTTGCGGGCGCCGGACAGATGCACCTGACCGTAGAAGCCCGGGCCAATCTGATGGCGCTGCTGGCCCTTCGGGGCGAACTCTCCGACCTCGCCCGGCGAGCCGTAAATCTCCAGCGAGGGCTCGAATTGCGGGTTCAGTCGATAGCGGAGGCGCGCGGCGTAGCCGAGCTCCGTTTCGTCCTCGGCGTTGGGTCCGATTTCGCGTTCGACATACAGATTGACGGTCGCGACCATGCGGCCGAACGACTTTTCGATCAGCGGGCCGAATTTCAACTCGTGCGGATGGCCGCTCTCGGTCGCGAATTCGGCCTCGGCCAGCAGGCCGACGTCAGCCCAGTATTTCCCCTGGGGCGTGAGCTGAAAGCGGTTTTCCCATTCGATCGCTTCGATTTCGGTTTCGCCTTCTTCATGCTCGACTTCGGCATAGATTTCGGTAGCCCAGAAATCCGTGAAGGCGTGGCCGTAGGCAAGCTTTAACGCGCCGGTGCCGTCGACCGCGTTGAGGTCGTCCTGGTTGAAATACGTCCGCGCCTCGATTTCGCTTTCGCCGAGCACGACGTATGGAGAATAGACTTTGTATTCAGCCGCCTGCGCTGCGGATGGCAGCGCGGCGAGGCCGGCGGTGATCAGGGCGAGCGGGAGCAGCGCGCCGCGGAACACGCGGGCGGTCGGGAGCAACAGCATGGTAGTTCCTTAGCTTATTGTTTCGGTTTGGCGACGACCGTGCCGGTGGTAGTGGCGCGGTGAAAGTCGTCGAAGATTTTGTAGGTGCCGGCATCAAGCGGCCCGAGGTAAATTGTGGCCGAGGAATTGCCGACAATGATCTTCTCGCGGTCAAGGTCGTAGCTTTCGAATTCCATCGGCGTGGCGTCCTTGTTGGTGATGATCAGCTTGATGCGCTCGCCGGCGGGCACGACCATTTTTTCGGGCTGGAACGCATGGTCCTTCACGACCAGTTCGTAACCGTTGTCTTCGGCGGCGAAAGCGGCAGGCGCCGCAAGAATGACACCCAAAGCGCAGATCAGGCCCAGGCGGGGCAGCACGGAGCGGAACATCGACATCTCCTTCAGGAATGATGACGTAATAATAATCATTCTTATTTAGAATTGCAAAGATCAGGGCGGTTACAGGCAACGGGATGAGCGCCGGAGGGAGGCGACGCGCAAGAAGATAAAGCGCCGCATGGCTTCTTCCTATAACCTATCATCCCCAGCCCATAAGCTATAACTCATAAACTCGACCCGCATGCCCGAAGCCGCCACGCAAAACCCGAACGATCGTCTGCAACAGCTTCGCGAAGCGCTGGAGGGCGGCGAACTGCAGCACCTGCGGCGGATGCTGCATTCGCTGCACCCGGCCGAGATCGCGCAGTTGCTGGAATCGCTGCCGCAGGCGGAGCGGGGCATTGTCTGGGACATCGTCGACACCGATGACCATGGCGAAATCCTGCTGCATCTGAACGAACAGGCGCGCGCGCAACTCATTGAGGGCATGGATGCGGCGGCACTGCTCGCGGCGGCCGAAGGTCTGGAAATGGACGATCTGGCCGACCTGATCGCCGACCTGCCCGAAGCGGTTACCCAGCGGTTGCTCTACTCCATGGACGCCGACAACCGGGAGCGGCTGCAGACGGTCATGAGCTACCCGGCCGATACGGCCGGCGGCCTGATGAACACCGACCCGGTGACGGTGCGGCCGGACGTGTCGGTAGACGTGGTGCTGCGCTATCTGCGCCTGCGCGGCGCCCTGCCGGAGCAAACCGACGCGCTGTTCGTCGTCGACCGCTACCAGAAGTACCTGGGCGCGCTGCCGGTCGCGAGCCTGGTGACGTTCGATCCCGACCGGGTGGTCGGCGAGATCATGGACACGGAAATCCGGCCGCTCGACGTGGCACTGTCGGAGCGCGAAGTCACCCAGCGGTTCGAGAATCTGGATCTGATGTCCGCGCCGGTCGTCGACCCGAACGGCGTACTGGTGGGGCGCATCACGATCGACGACGTGGTGGATGTCATCCGCGACGAGGCCGAGCACAACCTGATGACGCTGGCCGGCCTCGACGAGGAGGAAGACATTTTCGCGCCGATCTTCGCAAGCGCGCGGCGGCGCGCAATCTGGCTGGGCATCAATCTTGTCACCGCCTTCATTGCGGCGCGCGTCATCGGCCTGTTCGAGGCGCCGCTGGAAAAGGTGGTCGCGCTGGCGGTGCTGATGCCGATCGTTCCCAGCATGGGCGGCATCGCCGGCACCCAGACGCTGACGGTAATGATTCGCGCGATGGCGCTCGGCCAGATCGACATCACCAACGCGTTCTACATGCTGCGCAAGGAACTCGGGGTCGCGCTGTTCAACGGTGTGCTGTGGGCGCTTATCATGGCGGCGGTTGCCATTATCTGGTTCGACAGTTGGGACATCGGAATCGCGATCGCGATCGCGATGGCCATCAACCTGATGTTCGCCGCGCTCGCCGGCGTTACGATCCCGCTGGCGCTCCGGCGCCTGGGAGTCGATCCGGCGCTGGCGGGCAGCGTCATTCTGACCACCGTTACCGATGTGGTCGGCTTCGCCGTATTCCTGGGTTTGGGCGGCCTCATTCTGCTCGGCCACCTGTAGAAAGCATCAGCTACTTTTTAGACTGCATAAACCGCGATAAACGTCAGAAACGCGATATACCCCAGCGCATTGACGCCCAGATGCGCCGGCGTCAGCCGTCCGGCCCGGATCCGCAGCCAGAGCCAGGTGCTGCAGATCAACGTGATACCGAACGCTGCCAGCACGTCCGGCCGTGGTCCCCAGGACTGCAGGAACACGCCGAAAGCGGGTAGCAAACTGCCCTGAAACACCATCGCACCGGTGATGTTGCCGAAGGCGAGGGTGTCGCGGCCGCGGCGTATCCACAAAATGCTGTTCACTTTTTCGGGCATCTCGGTCGCGACCGGCACCAGGATCAGCGACATCACCAGCACCGGGAAATGCGTGGCGGTGGCCATCGTCTCGATCCCCCAGACAAACACTTTCGCGCCGACGATAATCAGCCCAAGCGCCAGCAAGGCCTGCACCGCGGTGCCCCACAGGTTTTGGGGCAGGCCCAGCCGGTTCAGCCACAGCGGGTTGTCGGCGTTGGTGCCATGGCCGGCTTCGACCAGTGCGCTTGAACGGCGGATCGTCTGCACCACGTACACGACGTAGATCAAGATCAGCACTGTCGCGACGAGCACACGCGGCCAGTCGAGATCGCGCGGAATGAACAGGCTGGCAAAGGCAATTGCGAACGCGCAGATGAAGTAGCCGACGTCGCGGCGCAGGCCGGTCGGTTCGGCATTGAATGGCGTCGTCAGGCCGCGCTTCGGCAGCGCAAACAGCGCCATCAGCGTCAGCGCCAGCGTCGCCAGCATGAACGACGAGCCGACAATCGCGCCGACGCCGACGTGCTGGCCTGCTGCGCCACCCCCGGTGCTGCCGAACACGGCCACGATCGGCACGATCGTTTCCGGCAGCGCCGTCGCCACGGCGGCAAACACCGAGCCTACGAGGCCTTCCGAGAGGCCGAAGGACTCGCCGAAATGTTCGACGGCGTTGGTGAAAAGCTCGGAGCCTGCGACGACGACCAGCAGCGCGATCAGCATCACGCCGCCGTCGAAAAGTAGTGACTGCATTGAGATTATTCGAGTCGGCTGGTGAGGCGTAATGGTTGCACATCGGCTCGCCGGCGGCAATCGGAGGCGGCCGCGGCGCTGCCGGAAGCCATGAAAAATGGTATAAATTTGCGTGCTGCCGGTGGGGCCGCGGATAACCATATTATTAGCGAGGGGAAAATGAGCTATAAGAGACTGCTCCGGGGCGCGATCGCTGGTATCGCCCTGTCTTTTGCTGCTGCCGCAGGCGCCGATG
>DASSNT010000068.1:0-12067 GCA_035701285.1 Gammaproteobacteria bacterium
GACAAACACCGGGTCGTAGCCGAAGCCGCTGTCGCCGGCCGGCTCCATCGCGATGCGGCCGTTCCAGCTGCCCTCGAAAATAAGCGGGGAGGGATCGTCGCCGTGGCGCATCAGCACGAGCACGCAGCGGAAGCGGGCGCCGCGTTCCGCCTCCGGCCGGTCGCCCAGCGCGTCTAGAAGTTTTTCCACGTTGGCCTGGTCATCGGCCGCCGGCCCGGCATAGCGGGCCGAATAGATCCCCGGCGCGCCATTCAGCGCCTCGACTTCCAGGCCGGAATCGTCGGCAAGCGCCGGCAGGCCGGTCGCTTTCGCCGCGTAACGAGCCTTGAGGATCGCATTTTCGACGAAGGTCAGGCCGGTTTCTTCCGCTGATTCGAGGTTAAAAGCGCTTTGCGGCAGTACCTCCACGCCCGACAGCAACTCGCGAATCTCGCCGAGTTTGCCGCGATTGCCGGTGGCGATGACCAGGCGGTCGAAGGTCACGACGCCAGCGCCTCGGCCTGAATCTGATGCAGCCGACGGATGCCGTCGCTGGCAAGATCGAGCAACCGGTCGAGTTCCTCGCGCCGAAAGGCATGTCCTTCGGCCGTGCCCTGGACTTCGATGAACGCGCCGGCGTCGTTCATCACCACGTTCATGTCGGTTTCGGCCTGCGAATCCTCGGCGTAGTCGAGATCGAGCACCGGCTCGCCGCCGACGATGCCGACCGAGATGGCCGCGATCGCGCCGTGAATCGGGTTGCGCTTGATCTGCTTCTTCTTCGCCAGCCCGTTTATGGCATCGACTAGCGCCACATAGGCGCCGGTGATGGCCGCGGTGCGCGTGCCGCCGTCTGCCTGAATGACGTCGCAGTCGAGAATGATGGTGCGCTCGCCGAGCGCTTCGAGATCGGCGACCGCGCGCAGCGAGCGGCCGATCAGGCGCTGAATTTCCTGGGTGCGGCCGCTCTGTTTGCCGCGCGCCGCTTCACGGCCGCCGCGCGTATGCGTCGCGCGCGGCAGCATGCCGTACTCGGCAGTGATCCAGCCCTGGTTCTTGCCCTTCAGGAACGGTGGAACCCGTTCCTCGACGCTGGCCGTGCACAGCACGCGGGTGGCGCCGAACTCGATGAGCACCGAGCCTTCGGCGTGCTTGGTGTAGTGGCGGGTGAGGCGGATCGGACGCAGTTCGTCTTGCGCGCGCTGGCTGGGTCGCATGGTGGTCCTTACGATGAATGTAAGGACGGATTATACCTGCCAGCCGTTGCGATGCCGTTCGAGAAATTCGAGAAATTCCTTGTGCGGCATCGGTTCGGCGAGGTAGTAGCCCTGCACCATGTCGCACCCCAGTTCGCGCAGGGCGTCGAGCGTCTGCTGGCTGGTGACGCCTTCGGAGACGACCTGCAGGTCGAATTTGTGCGCGAGGCCGATCAGCGACTCGACGATGTCGCGGTCCTTGCCGTGCTCAAGCATGGTCACGACGAAGCACTTGTCGATTTTTACCTCGCGCGCCGGCAGGTCCCGGAAGTAGGCGAACGACGAGTAGCCGGTGCCGAAGTCGTCGATCGATACGTGGACGCCCATTTGGTGGAGCTGTTTCAGCGTGGTGTAGCTGGCATCCAGTTCGCGCATCAGCGCGGTCTCGGTGATTTCCAGCACCAGGCGGTCCGGGCTGATGCCCCAGATGCCCAGCGCGCTGGCGGTGAGGCCGGCGAATTCCGGGTCGCTCAGCAGCACGGCGGAAATATTGACGCCAATGCGCAGCGGTACGGGCTGCGTCGGCCATTGCGCGGCGCGTTGCAGCGCCATGTTGAGTGCGCTCCAGGTCAGCGGCCGGATCTGGCTGCTTTGCTCGGCGGCGTCGATGAAAAAGTTCGGCGTCAGAAAACCGCGCAGCGGATGGTGCCAGCGCATCAGGCCTTCGGCGCCGCAGATCATATTGGTCTGGAGGTCGAGTTGCGGCTGGAAATAGAGTTCGAACTCGCTGTGCTCGATCGCTTCGGACAGTTCCGACTCGATATCCCAGGCGGCCGTCGTGGCCAGCGCGGCGGCATCCTCGTAGGCCGCGTAGCTCGCGCGGCTGTCCTCGGCGCCGGCCAGTGCCAACTCGGCACGCTGCAGCAGTTGAACGCCTTCGGTCGCGTCACCGGCGAATGTGCCGATGCCGATGGTCACGGCGATGTTGTGCAGCGTGGCGCCGATCTGGAATGGCTCGGCGACCGTGCTCAGCACCTTGTTGGCGGCCAGTTCGGCGTGCCCGCGATTGGACAGGTTCGGCAGGATCAGCGCGTATTCGTCGTCGGCGATCAGGTGAACTTCGTCGTGTTTGCGCGCCATGCCGCGCAGCCGATCGCCCAGTTCAGCGACGATTTTGCAGTGAACGGCGTGTCCGAAGGTGGCGTTGACGCGATGCAGGTTTTGCGCCCGAACCACCAGCAGCCCCAGCGTGCGCTGCCCGGCGTTGGCCGCGACGGCCTGGTCGAGCCGTACGGTGAAGGCCTCGCGGCTAATGCGTCCTATGGCCGCTTCGGCATTCAACATGTGCACCGTTACAGGTAGAGTTCGGCCGGATCGATGCCGTAGGCGCCCGCTTCGAGACTGCTGACGATGCGCAGTTCCTCGCCAGAACGGTGCTCGCTCTGCATCAGCAGATCGACCGCTTCAAAAGCCTCGAGTCGTTCCTTGGCGGCGTTCATGATGACGATGATCTTCGGCTGCAGGCGCCGTGTGCGGTTCTGCTCGATGACCACGCCGACTTCGCCGCTGTTCAGCTCCACCAGCGTGCCGGTGGGATAGACGCCGATCGCCTGGACGAACTGGTCGGCGATTTCCGACTGGAACTCGCGACCGCGCATCTGGTGCAGCTTTTCGATCGCCTGAATCGACGACAGCGCCGGGGTTCCGTTATACGGCTTGATGCTTTCCTGGTACCAGTCGACGATGCAGGCCATCCGGGCGAACACCGGGATGTCGGTGCCGCGCAGGCCGTTCGGGTAGCCGCTGCCGTCGAAATGTTCGTGGTGTGCCCACACGCCGGCCACCACCTGCTGATTGATATCCGGCGTCTTTTGCAGAATTTCGACGCTATGGTCGACATGGCGCCGGAGCAGTTCGTTGTCTTCCGGCGACAGCGGCGGCTTGCGCGTGATCAGGCCCGGCGGCAATCGGCTTTTGCCGACGTCGAACAGCAGGCCGACCATCGCAAGGTCTTCCAGGACCGCGCGGTCCAGTCCCAGCGAACGGCCGAAGATGATCATCCAGACCGAACAGTTGATGGCGTGCTGGTAGATCAGCGACTGGCGCTCGCGCAATTGCGTCAGCCAGGCCATCGCGTCGGGGTTGCGCAGAATGCTGTCGACCATCGAGTCGAGCGCCTCGCGCAGCGCCACGCAGTCGATCGCCTTGCCCTCGCGGGCGGCGCTCATGATGTCGTTGACTACGGAGGTCACCTGGCGGCGCACCTGCTTGGCCTCCGCCAGCTCCTCCTGCATCGGCACCGCGTCCTGGTAGCGGCCGCGGCGCGGCTTGATGCTGTCGACGGCCGGGGCCGCGCGGAAGCTCGCGCGCATCGTCTGGTCCGGCGCACTGGCGGCCTCGGCAGGCGCCCGCGGCGGCGCCCGGTCTACCGGGGGCGCGCCCAGCTCGATATCGATGTATACGTACTGGCAATGGCGCGCCAGCTCGTCAATCTCGTCATTCGAGCGGATGGTGAAGCCCTGGAACAGGAACGGCGTATCCAGCCACGGCCGGTCCAGTTCCGCGACATACATGCCGGGCTTGAGATCCTGAACCTTGAGCTTGACCAATGAGAGCGGCATACAGTGTCTTTTCTACCAGTAAAAAGGGTTTACACCATGTTCTTTTAACAAATCCTGAAGATTTATGGAACAGGTTTATCCGAAAGAATATAGAACAGATTCATTTTCGCTATTACCCCGGTAATCGCTCCAGACCGGGTTTTTGGCCAGGCGGTTAACCTCTATGCCCGAGCGGGGCTCCAGAGCAGCACACTCGAAGCCCCCGCCGCCAGCAATGTCCTGGCCAATTCGCCGGCGGTCGCGCCGGTGGTAACGACGTCGTCAACCACCGCCCAGCGTCCGGCCGGCAACGGGCCGCACGCGCTGAACGCCCCGCGGATATTCGTCTGGCGGGCTGCCGCGGAGAGCGACGATTGCGCCTCCGTATCGCGGCGACGCTCGCAGATATCCGTCACGACCGGCAGATCGAGCCGCGCGCCGACTGCACGCGCGATTTCGGCGGCCTGGTTGAAGCCCCGGCTGCGCACCCGCCGGGGATGCAGCGGGACCGGCACGATCGCCTCCGGCAGCCGGTCCCCATGGCGGCGCTCGATCTGCTCGGCCAGCAGCAGCCCCAGCTCGCGGGCATAGCCCAGCCTGCCGTGAAACTTCAGCTTGACCAGCAGCCGGTCGACCGGGAACCGGTAGTGAAACGCGCACAGGGCGGCCTCGAACGGCGGCGGCGTGCGCAGGCAGCGCCCACAGGTGGCACTGCTACTCGGCGACGCCGTCGGCAGCGGCGTTCCGCAGCGATCGCAGGCGCAATCGTTCCAGGGCAGCTCGGCGCGGCAGGCGTCGCAGCACGCCGCCGCACCGGCGGACCCGCCGCACAGCAGGCATCGCCGCGGGAAATGTACAAATTTACGCCAGATGTTTACCAAGGCAAGGTATCCAGGTTGACAGCAACCTGCGTCCGGCTACACTTGGCCGGCCGCTGTCTGCTGTAATCAAGGAATCCCGAATGAATGCCGTGCCGCAAGTCGACTCCGACATCCGCCACGATTGGACCCGGCCCGAGATCGAGGCGCTGTTCGCGCTGCCGTTCAACGATCTGCTGTTTCGCGCGCAAAGCGTGCACCGCCGCTACTTCGACCCGAACGCGGTGCAGGTCAGCACGCTGTTGAGCGTCAAGACCGGCGCCTGCCCGGAAGACTGCAAGTATTGCCCCCAGAGCGTACGTTACCACACGGGTGTCGAAGCGGAAGCCCTGATGGACGTCGAAACCGTCCGCGAGCGGGCGCAGGCTGCGAGGGCAGCCGGCGCGACGCGCTTCTGCATGGGTGCCGCCTACCGCCACCCGAAAGACCGCGACATCGAGAAAATAGTTGCCATGATCGAGGCGGTTAACGAGCTCGGCATGGAGAGCTGCGCGACGCTCGGCATGCTGACGCCCGCGCAGGCGAAGCGCCTCGCCGACGCCGGCCTCGACTACTACAACCACAACCTCGACACGTCCGAATCCCACTACGGCGACATCATCACCACGCGCACCTATCAGGACCGCCTCGACACGCTCGGCAACGTGCGCGAAGCCGGCATGAGCGTCTGCTGCGGCGGCATCGTCGGCATCGGCGAAACCGTTGCCGACCGCGCCGCGATGCTGCACACGCTGGCAACCTTGCCGGCGCACCCCGAAAGCGTGCCCATCAACCGGCTGGTCAAGGTCGAAGGCACGCCGCTCGCCAGTGCCGACGACGTCGACCCGTTCGACTTCGTGCGCATGATTGCCGTCGCCCGCATCCTGATGCCCAGGTCGCACGTGCGCCTGTCGGCGGGCCGCAACGACATGAACGACGAACTGCAGGCGCTGTGTTTCTTCGCCGGTGCCAACTCGATCTTCTACGGCGAAAAGCTGCTGACCACACCCAACCCGGAGGCTAATGACGACATGCAGCTGTTCGACCGCCTGGGGCTGACGCCCGAGCCGATGCTGTAGGAGCGGCCGCCGGCCGCGATTATTATTGAATCGCGAGCAGCGCTCGCTCCTACGCCGATATCACGACACCGTGAAAAATTTCGCCACGAACCGGGTCGCGCTGGAAGTGCCACTGAATGAGGCGCTCGCAGCACGTCGCGCTGAAGCCCTCTACCGCAGCCGCCGAATAGCGGAGGGCGCACAAACCGTACGCCGCTGCATCGACGGCCGCGAATACTTAAACTTTTGCAGCAACGATTATCTGGGCCTCGCCGCCGAACCGGCACTGGCCGAAGCGTTTCGCACCGGCGTCAACGAATACGGCACCGGCAGCGGCGCGGCGCACCTGGTCAACGGCCACACTCGCGCACACCACGAACTCGAAGCCGCGCTGGCGGAATTCATCGGCCGTCCGCGCGCGCTGCTGTTTTCCACCGGCTATATGGCGAACCTGGCCGTAACCGGCGCTCTGTCCGGACGCGGCGACGCAGTCTTCGCCGACCGGCTGAATCACGCATCCCTGCTGGACGCGGCGCTGCTGAGCGGCGCGCGCCTGATCCGCTACGGCCACTGCGACGCTGATGCGCTCAAAGCACGGCTTGAAGGTTCGGAAGCGCCAAACCGGCTGGTGACAACCGACGCCGTATTCAGCATGGATGGCGACAGCGCACCGCTTGCGGAACTGGCGCAGATCGCTGCCGCGCATCGGGCGTGGCTGATCGCAGACGATGCGCACGGAATCGGCGTCTTAGGCCCGAACGGCCGAGGCAGCATCGCCGCTGCCGCCCTGGGGCTCGACGAAGTGCCGGTGTTGATGGGTACGCTCGGCAAAGCCTTCGGCACATTTGGCGCCTTTGTCGCCGGCAGCGAAGTGTTGATCGAAACCTTGATTCAACAGGCGCGACCATACATTTACACTACGGCACTGCCGGCCGCGCTGGCCGTGGCGACGCTGAAGGCACTCGAACTGGTACGCGCCGCGGACGATCGGCGCGAGCATCTCGCCGCACTGGTTCAGCGCTTTCGCGACGGCGCGCGACAGCTGGGTCTCAATCTGATGCCATCGGCGACACCGATTCAGCCACTGCTGCTTGGTGACGCGGGGCAGGCAGTTGCGGCGAGCAAGGCTCTGGAGGACGCAGGAATTCTGGTTACGGCAATCAGGCCGCCGACAGTGCCGAAGGGAAGTGCACGACTGCGGATCACTTTTTCCGCGGCGCATCGTGAGGATGATGTTGATCGGCTGCTTGATGCTTTGGAAGGTATTGTGCCGCCTGCGGCGGCGCGCTGATTGGGTGCCGGGATCCGGCCCGGCGGCCGGCCTACTTTTGTTTTGGCAAAAGTAGGCAAAACCATGCTCATGGAGCTTGGCCCAAAGTGCAGGGTAAGAGCCGGCCTTCCTGGCCGGCGATTTTTATACCCTCTCCCTGTCGGGAGAGGGTTGGGGTGAGGGAATAGATGTCACTTCATGTTGAAACAGCTGGTTCCGGTCCGCCACTGGTCCTCCTCCACGGCTGGGGTCTGCACGCTGGCGTCTGGAACGAAACCATCCCGGCGCTATCACAGCACTACCGCTGCATCGCAATTGATTTGCCCGGCCACGGCGAAAGTCCTGTCGTCGAAGGCGACGTCTACGCCTGGGCCGAAGCCTGCCGCGCAGCAGCGCCGAAAGGCGCCATCTGGCTCGGCTGGTCGCTGGGCGGCATGATCGCGCTCGCCGCCGCCCTGCAGGCCCCCGCCGACATCGCCGGATTGCTGTTGGTTTCAACCACGCCGCGCTTCGTCACCGCGCCGGACTGGCCGCACGCGATGGCGCCGGAGACGCTCTCTAAATTCGCCGCTGAGCTCAAATCCGACTGGCGCGGCACGGTGGAGGATTTCCTCGTGCTGCAAACGCTGGGCGCTGCTACCGGCCGGGTTGCACTGCGGACGCTGCGCCAGGAGGTATTCGCACGGGGCACGCCGGAACCCGCCGGACTCACGGCAGGCGTGCGTATCCTCGAAAATATCGATTTGCGGTCGCGGCTGCCCGAGATCCAAATCCCGGCGAAGGTCATGAGCGGCCAGCGCGACCGTCTCACGCCGCCGGACGCGGGCAAGGCACTGGCCGCCGCGCTGAATGGCGAATTCGAGCTGGTGCCGCGCACGGCGCATGCACCGTTTTTGTCCGCGCCGGATGTATTCACGGAGTGGGCCCAGAAAGCACCCTCTCCTTTAGGGAGAGGGCAGGGTGAGGGAAGTGGATTGATCTCCCTCATCCCAGCCTTCTCCCGGAGGGAGAAGGGGCAAGAGTCGTAGCCAGGAATTATTGATGTCTTCAACGAATCCTTTCCAACTCGACCGCCAGGCAGTGCGACGTTCCTTCGGCCGCGCCGCAGCGGGCTATGACGCCGTCGCGGTGCTGCAGCGCGAAGTGCAGGCGCGCCTGCTGGAACGGCTCGAACTCATCAACTTCACGCCCGCGACGATTCTCGACGCCGGTGCCGGTACCGGCACTGGTGTGCGCGTGCTGACGGAGCGTTACCCGGAGGCAGCGGTCACGGCGCTCGATGTCGCCGAGGGAATGCTCGCTGCGATCCCATCCGACAGGCCGCGCGTATGCGGCGACATGGAGGCGCTGCCGCTTCAGGACGGCCGCTTCGACCTGGTCTGGTCGAATTTGGCGGTGCAATGGCTGGTCGATCCGGACCGCGGATTTGGCGAGCTCCGGCGCGTGCTGAACGAGCGCGGGCTGCTGCTGTTCAGTACCTTTGGGCCGGATACGCTTCGCGAACTTCGGGCTGCGTGGTCGGCCGTCGATCAGTTCAATCACGTCAACCACTTTATCGATATGCACGACCTGGGCGATGCGCTGGTGCGCGCCGGCTTTGCCGAGCCGGTGATGGATGTCGAGCAGTTGACGCTGACCTACGAGGACATCGGCGGCCTGCTGCGGGATCTTAAAGGGCTGGGCGCGCACAACGTCACCGCTGGCCGGCCGCGCGGCCTGACCGGCCGGGCGCGCTTGAACGGGTTGAAGGAGGCGTACGAGCGCTGGCGGGAGGACGGCCGGCTGCCCGCGACCTGGGAAGTGGTCTACGGCATCGCCTGGGCGCCGATGGCGTTCGAACAGGTCGCGCTCGCTCACCAGGGCGAAATTCCTCCGGACCAGTTGCGCGAATTGTTGCGGAGGAAGCGCCATGGCGCCTGAGCGCGGCTATTTCGTCACCGGCACCGATACCGAAATCGGCAAGACCGTTGCTTCGGCGGCATTGATCCGCGCGCTCAACCGGCGCGGCACGCGCACCGTTGGGATGAAGCCGGTTGCCAGCGGCTGCGCCGACACCGCCGGCGGGCTGCGCAACGAGGATGCACTCAGCCTGATGCGCGCGGCGGCGGTGGAATGTCCGTACGTCGACGTCAATCCGTACGCGTTCGCGCCGCCGATCGCGCCGCATATCGCGGCGGCCGATGTCGGCGTCGTGATCGATTTCAATCGGATTCGGGAATGCCACGCGCGGCTTGCCGCCGCGGCAGACTGCGTGGTCGTCGAGGGTGTTGGCGGCTGGACGGTACCGCTGAATGCGGATCAGTCGGTGGCCGATCTCGCCGTCGCGCTGGACCTGCCGGTGGTGCTGGTGGTGGGCATGCGGCTCGGTTGCCTGAACCATGCGCTGCTGACGGCCGAATCAATGCGACACGCCGGCGTGCGTTGCGCGGGCTGGGTGGCTAACGAGCTGGATGGCTCAATGGCGCGTCTGGAAGAGAACGTCCGGACGTTGCGCGCAATGATGCCGTTTCCGATGATCGCGCGGATTCCGGTGCTGCGCGATTTGACCGACACCCAGGTCGAGTTCCGTATCTGATCAATGCAGGCCGGCATAAGGCCGAAGGTCGTTGCCGGCAAAGCCTGCCGGGAACGCCCGCCCCGCGGCGGGCTTATCCCGGCCTACATTTAATCCTTCGCTTTAGCGGATTGTCGTAAAGAACACGCCGTCGTCGCGGCGCACGGTCAGCAGCAAAGTTCCCTTGAACTGCGACAGCGCGTTGCGGAACTGCGCGAGGCCTTTGATCGGGTGGCGGTTCACCGCGATGATCACGTCGCCCGAGCGCAGCCCGGCTTCGGCCGCTTCGCCGTCCGGTTCGACCGAAGTGACGACCACGCCCTGCACGCGCCCGTACAGCGGCGAACCCTGCTGGATGTCGCTGAACTTCGCGCCCAGCTCTTCGTAGTTCGAGCCACCGGCTACACTCTTGCCGCCGCCGCTGCCCAGCGTGGCATTGACCTGCATGGTCTCGCCGTCGCGCACCAGCTTGATCTGGACCTTGGTGCCCGGCCGCGTCAGCCCGATGATGTTGCGCAGTTCGTCGGAGCTGTCGATCTCGCGATCATCGACTGCGACGATCACATCGCCCTGTTTGATGCCTGCCTTGTCGGCCGCGGAGCCGTCCACCACCTTGGTGACAACCGCGCCGTGACCGGCTTTCACGCCCAGCGCATTCGCCAGTTCCGGCGTCAGCGACTGGATCATTACTCCCAGCCGGCCGCGCTTGACCTCGCCGTACTTGATGAGCTGATTCATCACGTTCTCGGCCAGGTTGACCGGAATCGCAAAACCGATGCCGATATTGCCGCCGCTGCGCGAGTAGATCGCGGTGTTGATGCCCACGAGCTGACCGTTGAGGTTGACCAGCGCGCCGCCGGAATTGCCGGGATTGATCGAGGCGTCGGTCTGGATGAAGTTCTGATACGGCTGCTCCTCGCCGCCGCCTTCGGCCAGCACGCGGCCGAGGCCGCTGACGATGCCGTAGGTCGCGGTGTGCGACAGGCCGAACGGGTTGCCGATCGCGACGACGAAATCGCCGACGTTAAGCTGCGAGGAGTCGCCGAGCGCGATCTCGTCCAGGTTGTCCGCCTTGATCTGCACCACGGCGATGTCGGTGAGCGGGTCCTTGCCGACGACCTTGGCTTCGAACTCGCGGCCGTCATTGAGAATCACGGTGATCTTGTCGGCGTTCTCGACGACATGGTTGTTCGTCAGGATGTAGCCCTTGTCCGCGTTGACGATTACGCCCGACCCCAGCGCATGAAACTGCCGCTCCGTTGGCTGGCGGAATTGCGGCCCGAAGAAATGACGGAAGAACGGGTCGTTCATAAACGGGTTCATCGTCCGCCGCTCAACCTTCACATGGCCGCGCGTGGAAATGTTGACGACGCTCCTGGTCGCCTGGCTGATCATCGGCGCGAGGCTCGGCATCGGCTGCGTGCCAATCATCGGAGGCGGGGCCTCGGCCTGCGCTGAGACGGGAGCGAAGATCGCGAGAGCGGCAGCCGCGAAGAAGGCGGCGAGCGCGGAATTTTTCATGTTGTGCCTCGTTTTGCTTTGAGAATGAGCGATGCAGAAACGAAAAACCGCCACGCATCGCCGCCGGGAGAGCCCGGCGGCGATGACATGGCGGTCATTGTCAGGGACAGCCGCTGCGCGCGGAAGTTCCCGATTCCGGATCAATGCTCGACATTGATCTTGCGCGGCTGCGTCCGGGCATGCTTCGGAATACTGATCTCCAGCACGCCGTTGTTGCCGCGCGCGGTGATGTTTTCCGGGTCAGCCGTGTCCGGCAGGCTGAAGCGGCGGTAGAACTGCCCGCTGATGCGCTCGACCCGGTGATAACCGTTGGACTCGCCGGTCGATTCCGAGCGGCGTTCGCCGCGGATCGTCAGCTGGCCGTTTTCCATCGTCACTTCGATGTCTTTCGGATCCACGCCCGGAAGGTCGGCGTGCATCACGAAGCGGTCGGCTTCTTCCCGGATGTCCACAGCCGGGACCCAGTCGGTGGTTACGACGCTGTCGTCGTCACTGTAGCGGCCGAGCCGGTGGTCGAACATCCGGTTGATCTCGGAGTGGAGCTGATTCATCAGGTTCCACGGTTCATATGTCGTCATTGCCATGGGAGTCTCCTCAATAAATCAAAGTTGCCCTGTGCCCGCATATCTATGGGCGCCGGCGTGGGTTTCAAGTCCTTTTGAAGGTTGCGCACGGCTCCGGCGTCGCACTAGATGTAGTAAAAATTTTTGTTTCGGCCAAGGCCGGCATAAAAGCGGAGATGTTAATATAACTCATTGATTAATATAAAATTAATTATTTGTTATAGTCACTTGACAGCTATACGCTGCAGGCTTATCGTTGGCTCCTAAAGCACAAGATATTGTGGTCGTGTATCAACAGCTTCTCCACAGCTTATACACGCCTTTATTCCAACATCGACCTGAAAGATGCCAATAAAACGGAGGGCAGGTCCTTAATGAAACCGGCAATGAAGTCTCAACCTACCGCAGTCATGGAAATCCCGGTGCAGGAAGCATCCGCCGACATCTGGGACAAGAAATATCGCCTGAA
>DASSNT010000069.1:0-31349 GCA_035701285.1 Gammaproteobacteria bacterium
CCTGCGGCGTCGACAACGGCGCGCAGTCTTCGCAGTGCGGGTCGCCGCATGGCCGGTTGGCGAAGAGCCAGTAATGCACTGCGCCCGCGAGCATGCCGTCGGCGATGTCCCACAGGTCGGCATCTGGATGTGAGTCGGCAATCGTGTTCGCCAGATCGACCGCTTCCTGCGCCGCCGAGTCGTAGAGGGTATGAGTCTGGTCGTCCATAGCAGCAGCTATTATACCGGAATATCGGCTACACCTAGCGTTATCCACTGTTTTATGCGCTCGGCGTGCGTTTTATAGTGCCGGGAGGCAAGGAGGCCGATCATGGACACGCAATCGCTGTGGCAGGCGCTGTCACCCCCCGCTGAGTTTCCCCCGCTCAACGAAAACATCGACGCCGACGTCGCCGTCGTCGGCGGCGGCATTACGGGCGTCACGACAGCGCTCCAGTTGAGCCGTGCCGGCAAATCGGTCGCGCTGGTCGAGGCGCAGACGATCGGCTGCAGCGCTACCGGCGGCTCCACGGGCAACCTCTACGCGACCGTCGACGAGCACCTGTTCAGAATCAAGGAAAAGTGGAACCCGCGAACGGTGAAAGCGGTAGTCGAGTCGCGCCGGGCGGCGCTTGAGACGATCGGCCAGCTCGTCCGGGAGCATCAGATCGAGTGCGACTATGTGCCGCGCGACTGGCATCTCTATGCCACCACCAATGCCTCGGAGGATGCCAAAGACGCGGTGGACCTGGAGCATGAGACAGCGCTCGAGGCCGGGCTCAATGCGAGTTTGGTCGACGAGCTGCCCTTGCCTTTCAACATCTTCAGGGCGGTTCAGATCAAGGACCAGGCCCAGATCAACCCGCTCGCTTACGTGCGCGGCCTCGCTGGCGCGCTCGGCGACGGTTGCCGCATCTTCGAACGCAGCCCGGCCACGGCCATACACGCCAAAGACGGCGTGGTGGCAACGCCGCGCGGACAGATCAAGGCGCGCGCGATCGTCCTCGCGACGCACTCGCCCAAAGGCATCTACATGGTGCAGACGGCGATGCAGCCGGCGCGCGAATATGGCCTCGCCGCGCCGCTGCCGGGCGACGATTATCCGGAAGGCATTTTCTGGAGCGCCGACCAGCCCAAGCACTCGATTCGCTCCTACATGGCGAACGGGCAACGCTATCTGATGGTCATCGGTCGCAAGCACCAGACGGGCAAGGCAGCCAACACGGCTGACTGTTACGAGAAGCTCGAAAGCTTCGCGCGCGAGCACTTCAACATCGAGACGGTGTCTTACCGCTGGTCAGCGCAGCACTATCGCGCGGCCGACATGCTGCCTTATATCGGCCATGCTTCGACCACGCCCAACGTTTACATTGCGACCGGCTACGCAACCGACGGGCTCGTCTACGGCACGGTCGCCGCCTCCATTCTCGCGGATGAAATCAGCGGCCGGGACAACCCGTGGGCCGACCTCTACAAGCCCAAGCGGTTTACGCCCGGCAAGTCCGCCAAGCTGTTCGCCAAGCAGAACATGGAGGTCGCCGCCGAGTTGGGCAAGAAGATATTCGGCGCGGGCGCGGCGGATCGCTTCGAGGAGGTCAAGCCCGGCGAAGGCAAGCTGGTGAGCACCGGCGGCCACAAGTACGCAGCCTACCGCAACGAGCAGGGACAACTGACGGCCATCTCGGCAAGCTGCACCCACATGGGCTGCGACGTTCACTGGAACACCGCGGAAAAAACCTGGGACTGCCCGTGCCACGGCAGCCGCTTCAACTACGACGGCAGCGTCATCGAAGGCCCCGCGGTCGATCCGCTGAAGCGGCATGACGCCTCATGAGAGCCGGCTCTGCAGCAGCTTCAGGACCGCCCGCTCCGTCGGGCTGATCATCCCCTCCTCCAGTTCTTCCTTAACCGCTTCGCGGAAATACTGCAGCGTGCGTCCGTCCAGATAGCACTCGGTTACCCGTGGGTCGATGTAGCTAGCTTTGGCGATCGCGGGCGTGTTGCCGAGCCGCTGCGCGACCGAGCGAACCGCTTCGCGAATGTTGGCCTCCGCCTGTTTGACGTCGTCCGCGACGCCGAGCGCGTCCAGCGCCAGCGCCGCCAGCGAAGTGCCGGCCCAGGTGCGAAAATCCTTGGCGCTGAAGTCCTCGCCCATGATTTCGTGAATGTAGGCATTGAGGTCGTCGCTCACCACGTCGACCTTGTTCCCATCGCTGTCGAAGTACTTGAAGATTTCCCGGCCGGGGATGTGGTCCAGCTCGGCCACGATGCGGGCGAGGCGCCGGTCCTCGACGTGCTTTTCCTGCAATTTGCCGCTTTTGCCGGTGTAGCGGAAGATCAACTCGTCGCCCTCGATGGTGAGGTGCTTCGAACGGATCGTGGTGAGGCCGTAGGATTCGTTTTCGGCCGCGTAGTGTGCATTGCCGGGACGGAAATAGGCGGTATCGATCAACCGCACCATGCACGCCAGCACCTTCTCGCGGCTGTTGTCATGACGCCGCAAATGCTGCCCGGTAATGCGGCGCATCGCGCTCAGGCGCTGGGCAAACCGGATAATGCGGTCATACTTGGCCTGCTCGCGACTCTCGCGCCACTCGGAATTGTAGATGTACTGCTTGCGCCCGGCGGCATCGCGGCCGGTGGCATGCACTTTGGCGTCGCGGTCGAGGTCGATTTCCACCTCCGTCCACGCCGGCGGAATCGCCAGCGATGCGCACCAGTGGCGCAGCTTGCGGTCCCGGACGGTGTCGCCGTTTTCGCGGCGGTAGCTGAAACCCGTGCCCCAGCGGTGACGGGTGATCTTTGGCATGGTCGTCTTCCTTGACGTATACCCGCAGATGAGGGCGAGGGGAGCCGGATCAGCTCCCCTCACCTGGCCCCATTCTATTACTTGAGCGGCGTAATCACCTGCGACAGGTAATCCGGCTGGCCCTTGATGCGCTTGAGGTGCGGATACTTCAGGCCGTCATGATAATCGATGCTGATGGTCCGGTACTCGTCGAAGTCCGTCACCAGCAGCTTGATCGGCGCCTTGCTCTTCTCGGCCTCGATGACGGCATCCTTCAATGCGTCGGTGCTGAAGGTCAGCCCGTTGACGCCCTTGATGACCATGCCCGGCGCGAGACCGGCCTTGAATGCAGGACTGTTCCACAACACGTCACGCATTTCGCCGTCCTTGTCGACGCTGATGCCCAGCGAGTAAGTCAGCGAAATCATGTGGTAGCGCTGCTGGAAGGCCTTCACGGCGTCGCTCGGCTTATCGTTATAAACGAGCTTCCAGCCTTCGTCCTCGAATGAGTCGGACAGATTGACGTGGCCGCGCAGGCGCGACATCAGGAAATCTTTCCAGTCGTACTGCACGACGCCGTTGAGCGTGTCGACAATGTCGTCGAACGTGTAAGTGTTGATGTCCCAGGCACCGTTGTGCATGCCGAAGAACGCGCGGGCGAAGGCGTCCAGGTTCTTCTTGTTGTCCGTCAGGTCGCGAATCTGCGCGTCCACCGCCAGCCAGATCAGCTGACCGCCGGAGTAGTAGTCCTCGCTCATCTGGTAGTTGCGATACGGCAGCGGTGCGCGCTCGGCGATCGTCGGGTCGTTCGTCGTGTCCCAGATCGTGCGCCATTTCATGCCCGGGCGGCCGCGATCGTAGCGGGCGCCGAGCAGCGCGAACATTTCCATCGTCTGCTTCTTGCTCCACAGGCCGGAGCGCGCCGCCATCACGTAACCGCTGTACTGCGTGAAGCCCTCGTACACCCACAGACCGTGATCGCGCTTCACCTGGTTGTACGTCGGCGTCCACAACGCGGCCGGGCGGCGATACTTGCCATCCCAGGAATGATTGAACTCGTGCGCCAGCAGGTCGCGGCTCGCCCACTGCTTGTCCCATTCGGTGAAATATTCGGGATCGACGCCGTTCTCGCTCGAGCGATGGTGCTCAAGGCCGATGCCGCCGAGCCGGTCGCTGAGCGACAGCAGGAAGTCGTAGTGATTGTAGTGATGCGCGCCGTAGAGCTTGTACATCTGCTCGATCAGGTTGCGGTGCGCTTCGATCTGGTCCTTCTTGATGTCCAGATACTTCGGTGCGTCGGCAAAGACGTCCAGATAGACGGGCGCGTCCGTGCCTTCCGGGGTCAACTCGATCCGCTTGCCGTACTTGCCGGCCAGCATCGGAGAATCCACCAGATCCTCGAGGTTGATCGTCTTGAACGTCACGGTGTTGCCGTCCTTGTCGGCAACCTCAAGCGCGGTAGCAAACTTGAAGTCCTCAGGCAACGTCACGGTCGCCTGGACGGGAATCCCACGGGTGTAGTAGCCGGCTGGATACAACACCACCGCGTCCCACTGGAGGCTGAGCATCTCCGGCGTCATCATGATGCGCCCCTGGTCGTGCTTCTGCGCGGTCAGAAACTTGAACTCCACGTCCAGCTTGCTGACGCCCTCAGGCACGTCGACGTGGAAGGCGTAAACGTTGCCCGGGTCGCGAACCCAGCGCACGCGCTCGCCGTCGGCGTGCACGATCAGCCCGGCGAACTTGTCGATCGGACCGGTCGGCGAATGATGTCCCGGAATCCACTGCGGATAAAACAGTGTGATCGGGCCGGCCTTCACCGGAATCACTTCATGAACGCTGTAAATGCGGTGCGCCAGATCGGTCGCATCGATATGCAACTGGATCGTGCCGGGATAAGCAATATCGCGCGGTGCCGGGATATCGAATTTCGGCGGAACCGGCTGTGGGCCGGCACTGGCAAGGACGGGAGCAGAACCAAGGCCGAAACTCACGGCAATGGCCAAGGCAATGAAAGCATTCTTCATCTAATAGTCTCCGGTTGCTGCAGCAAAGCGTTACGGCCACGGCCGTGCCGCGTTGGCATCATGAAATCGAAGCTGATGATATCCGCTGCGGGATAACCATCGGCAGGGTAGGAGACAACCCGGGGCTCAACCAGTTCCGTTGGGCCCGGCATCCCGAACAGGTCGTGCTCCGGATCAAACTCCTCGTCGCAGGTCCCGATGGAGCTTTGCTATTTCGCCGATGCGGACCGCATCGACCCCCGCCTCCTCCGCAAACTCCGGCCAGCGCGCCACGGCATCCACCACCTGGTCGATGAACTTGTTCGCGCGCGGCAGCGTGATGCGGAAACGGTCGGCAACCTTTAGCAGATCGCTGCGGGTGATGTTTTCGCGCTTGCCGTTGATGCTCATCTGGTGGCGGCTGGTCCACTGGCCGCCGGGGTTGTAAGCGAAGTTCAGGTCGAACGCCGGTGACAGCGACCAGCGGCCGCGGCGGTCCATCAGAAAGGCGATGTTCTTGGTGTGGTCGTCCTGGTTGCGGGCGGCGACGTTGAAGACCATGCGGCGGAATTGTTCTTCGATCGCGTCCTTGCCGAGGCCGAGTTGCTCAATAACCTGGAACGCCTGTTCATAGCCGTGCGCGCCGGCCTGGTTGAAGTCGAGGTGGGCGATGCCGGACAGCGACAGCATGTGCAGGCGGTCGCCGCTGTCGGTGCGATCAAAGCGTTTGGTCATGAAGTGGTGGCGGCCGTTCTCGGCCAGCAGCCGGCACTCGGTCATTGCGATGCCGGCGGCGTGGGCCATGTGGTGGTACGCGTATTCGATCAGGCCATAGCCTTGCGGGTCGGCAAGCACGTCGCGATCGCGATTGTGAGAGACGCCGTCGAACTTAAGCAGCCAGTAGCCAAAGCCTTCCGGCGCCGGTACCTGTCCCGAGCGGACTTCGTCTGTTTCGGGATTCCAGGCCACGATGGCCTTGGCGCGCGCGCCGCCGGCCGAGACGCCCACCTGCAGGATGTCGTTCATCGCCTGGCGGCGCTCGTCGCCGTCGTGGCCGAGGTCGGCGTGAAAATGCTCGCGCTGCGTCAGGATCCGGCTGGCCAACTCGACCAGTTCAGCCACATCGAGCGGATGCGCGCTCTGGCGGCGTGCGCGCGCGGGATGAAACTCCAGCGCGCCCATCGCTCGCGCGCCGATGTAGAGCAGCCGGTCGACCGGGGAAAAATCGGTGGCCGAGCGGCCGGTTCGGGCCAGCCAGGCGTCGATGACGGCATTGCCGAATTTATCCGGCAGCGAATCGGCGATCAGCCCCGGCAAGCCGTGAAACGACGCCCGCGCAAGCTCCGGAAATTCGTAAATCCGTGAGCTGAGCGGCAGGGTCAGCGGCGCGACCTGGATGCCGCTCTTCTGGAAAGCGGGAGTGTATTCAAACGCACCGAGTTCACGATCCGCGTCCCAGCTCACCGCGCCGATGGGCGCTCCCCATAGCTGGACCTCGGCTACTGTTCCTCGTCGGGCCATGTCCACTCCCCGGCGTCGGGTTGATCTTGCGTCCGGTCGCCACGATAGCCACTGGCCCGCTCACGCACGCGGCCGCGGGCTTGTGCCAGCGCAACCGGGCTCACCTGCGGTTGCGGAACCAGCGCGGCGAGCCCGTCGAGCAGGTCGAGCGCCCGCAATATTCGCACCAGGCTCTGGCTGTCGACGACATGCCCATTCTCCACCTTGGACAACGTGCGCTGGGCGACTCCAGCCTCGCGCGCTATCGCGGCCTGGGTCTGGTTGAGGTTCAGCCGGTGGCGCGCCAGGCGCCGGCCCAGCTCCGCCAGAACAGCGTTGTCGTCCATCAGATTGGAGTATTTTTCATGCACGATCGATCACACAATTTTTATATTTCATGTTAGCGTGCGGGTTCGCGCCTTTAAAGTCAATAGTGTCCGGCGAAGCTCAACGATCGTTCGCCGCTTCCAGCTCCTCCCGCAACGCGCGCTGACGCTCGGCTTCTTCCCGCGCCGCGTCGATCTCCCGCAGCACGCCCTCCACGTCCGCCGGCATGTCCTCGCGGTCGAACAGGCCACTGAGCGGGGTGTCGACGGTGAGGTCGCCGCTTTCGTAGAGCGCCCAGATTTCTTTCGCGTACTCAGTGGCCGCGAGTTCGGGCGCGAAGCGGGCGAAGTAGCTGGCAAGTTTGTTCACGTCGCGCCCGAACAGGCGCGCAGCGTTGTTGTTGCCGGCTGCGTCGACGGCCTGCGGCAGGTCGATGATGACCGGGCCGTGCGCATCGATCAGCACGTTGTACTCGGACAAGTCGCCGTGGATGAGGCCCGCGCACAGCATGCGCACCACTTCTGCAATGAGCGTCGCGTGGTATTCGCGTGCCTGCGCTTCGGTCATGTCCACTTCGTCGAGACGCGGCGCAACGCCTCCATCGGCGTCGGTCACCAACTCCATGAGCAGCACGCCATCAATAAAGTTATATGGCTGCGGCACCCGAACGCCGGCATCGGCCAGCCGATACAGCGCATCGACTTCGGCCGTCTGCCAGGCGCCTTCCTGCTCACGGCGGCCGTAGCGCGTACCCTTCTCCATCGCGCGGGCGCGGCGACTGTTGCGCACTTTCCGGCCTTCCTGATATTGCGCATGGGTGCGAAAGCCGCGCTGGTTGGCGGCCTTGTAGACCTTGGCGCAACGGATGTCGCCGCCGCAGCGCACCACGTACACCTCGGCTTCCTTGCCGCTCTTGAGCTGGCGGACGATTTCGTCGACAAGGCCGTCGTCCACCAGCGGTTCGATGCGCTTCGGAATCTTCATGGCCGGCTACGCAACCTTGCGCGACTCCAGATATTCGTCGTAGGCGCCGGCGTAATTCACCAGCCCTGCCGGTGTCAGCTCAATGATCCGGGTTGCCAGCGACGAGACGAATTCGCGATCGTGGCTGGCAAAGATCAGCGTGCCGGGGTAGTTGTCGAGCGCCAGGTTGAGTGACTCGATCGACTCCATATCGAGGTGATTGGTGGGCTCGTCCAGCACCATCACGTTGGGCGTTTGCAGCAGCAGCCGGCCGAACAGCATGCGGCCCTGCTCGCCGCCCGAGAGCACCGATACCTTCTTTTTGAAGTCGTCGCCGGAGAACAGCATCCGACCGAGAGTACTGCGCACCAGTTGGTCATCGCCCTGCTTCGACACCCATTGACTCATCCAGTCAAACACGCTCATGTCGCCGGCGAATTCAGCGGCGTGATCCTGCGCGAAGTAGCCGATATTCGCGTTCTCCGTCCACTTGACGCGCCCGGCCTGTGGCGGCAGTTCGTCCACCAGCGTACGCAGCAGCGTCGTCTTGCCGATGCCGTTGGGGCCGATCACCGCAATCCGCTCGCCGACCTGCACCGTCAGGTCGAGCCCCTTGAACAACAGCTCGTCGCCATAGCCTTGCGTGAGATCGCTGACCTCGAGCGCCAGCCGGTAGAGTTTCTTGTCCTGCTCGAAGCGAATGTACGGGCTCTGGCGGCTCGACGGCTTGATCTCGTTGAGTTCGATTTTTTCGATCTGCCGCGCCCGCGACGTCGCCTGGCGCGCCTTGGACGCGTTGGCAGAGAAGCGGCTGACGAACGCGCGCAGCTCGGCGATCTGCGCCTTTTTCTTCTTGTTGTCCGCCTGCAGGCGTTCGCGCGCCTGCGTCGAGGCCGTCATATAGTCGTCGTAATTGCCGGGATAGACCTTGATATCGCCGTAGTCGACGTCGGCCATGTGGGTGCAGACGCTGTTCAGGAAGTGGCGGTCATGCGAGATGATCACCATCGTGCTCTGGCGCTGGTTGAGCAAGTCTTCCAGCCAGCGGATGGTATTGATATCGAGGTTATTGGTCGGCTCGTCGAGCAGCAGGATATCGGGATCGGCAAACAGCGCCTGCGCCAACAGCACCCGCAGCTTGTAGCCCGGCGCGACCGCGCTCATCGGACCAAAGTGCTGCGACTCGGGAATTTCCAGGCCCAGCAACAAATCCCCCGCGCGTGCCTCGGCGGTGTAGCCTTCGAGTTCCGCGAACTCGGCCTCGAGATCGGCCACTTTCAGCCCATCCGCTTCGCTCATCTCCGCCTGCGAATAAATCCGGTCGCGCTCCTGCTTGACGCGCCACAACTCGGCGTGACCCATGATGACGGTGTCAATCACGGAGAACGATTCGTAGGCGAACTGGTCCTGGCGCAGCTTGCCGAGGCGCAGCCCCTGGCCCACGCCGACCGTGCCCGCCGACGGCTCCAGCTCGCCGCCGAGGATCTTCATGAAGGTGGACTTGCCGCAGCCGTTGGCGCCGATCAGGCCATAGCGGTTGCCGTCGGCGAACTTGAGCGAGACGTTTTCGAACAGCGGCGCGCCGCCGAACTGCATCGTGATGTTAGCGGTTTGAAGCAAAAGAATTCCTGCGCGAGCGATGGATGAAAAACAGCCGCCTAGAATAACGCATCCGGGACCCGCACCCGAGCAAATATCTGATTCGCAGCAGAAAATGTCTACAATAGCTGCAGACTATTAACAGGAGCGACGAATGAATGGACGGTATCGCGCCGCGCTCGCGGCCGGCGGACTCGCAGCAGGATTAATCAGCATGACGTCACAGGCAGCGAATCTTCCCGACGGCTATTGGCGCCCTGAACAGGTCAAGCCGATCCTGTCGAAGACGGTGACGGTGCATCTGGCGCCTGATTTGTCCGGTTTGAGCCCTGCCGAGCGCGCGGCCGTCCAGGACCTGCTTGAAGCGGGCCGACTGCTGCACCGGATTTATCTCGAGCAGACGCATCGTGCGTCGCTGACCGCCAAAGCGCGTCTCGAAAAGCTCAACGACCAACTGGACCAGCCGCCGGCCACGCGCGACCTGCTCAAGCTGTTCTGGATGTTCAAGGGGCCGATCGCGACGACGCTCGACAACGAGCGCGAGCCATTCCTGCCGGTCGAGCCCCAGCCGCCCGGCCGCAACGTTTACCCGTGGAACATCGCTCGCGCAACGCTCGACCAATACCTTGCGGCGCATCCCCGTCAGCGGGACGCTCTGCTCGCCCCGCGGACGATTGTGCGCGAGGTTACCGCTGACAACATCGCCGCCGACCAGGCGACGCTGAAACAATATCCGGCGCTGGCCACGCTGCACCCGGACTTCGTGCACCGGCTCAGCGCGCTCGACGCCGACCGCGGCGCCTATTACGCCGTACCCTATTCCGTCGCCTACGCAGACGACATCGTGCGGGCCTACCACCTGCTGTGGCACGCGGCCGACGCCATCGAGGCGAGCGACCCGGATTTTGCCGATTATTTGCGCAACCGCGGCCGCGACTTGCTGTCGGACAACTACGAGTCCGGTGACGCCGCCTGGGTAACAGGCGACTTCAAGACGCTGGACGCGCAGATCGGCAGCTTCGAGACTTACGACGACAAGCTTTATGGCGTGAAAACGTTCTTCAGCCTGAGCCTGCTGCTCAAGGACCGGCAGCGCAGCGCGGCGGTCAAAAAGGCGCTCAAGCACCTGCAGGCGATCGAAAACAACCTGCCCTACGAGCACCACAAGCAGGTGATTACCGACATCCCGGTCGGCGTCTACAACGTGATCGCCGACTTCGGCCAGGCGCGCGGCACCAACACCGCGTCTATTCTGCCCAACGACCCGCGCCACGCCGAAAAGTACGGCCGCACCATCCTGCTGCGCTACAACATCATGACCAACCCGGCGCTGTTCGCGGACAGTGAGGCGGCCTGGAAGGCGGCCGTGGTGGAAGCCGATCAGGACGATCTGACAATGGACGGCGGCTTCCAGCGCACGCTGTGGCATGAGATCGGCCATTACCTGGGCGTCGCCCAGACCGTGGACGGGCGCAACCTCAACGCTGCGCTGGCGCCGAACGGCAACCTGTTCGAGGAGATGAAGGCGGACCTGGTGTCGCTGTTCGCCGCGCCCGAGCTGCACAAGGCCGGCTATTACAACGATGCGGCGTTGCGGGCGGTGTATGCGGCCGGCGTGGAGCGGACCCTACAGACGGTCAAGCCGCGGCGCGACCAGCCGTACCAGACGATGGAGCTGATGCAGATGAACTATTTTCTGCGTCACGGCCTGCTGAGCTTCGACCGCGACAGCGGCAGGCTGGCGATCCATTACGGCAAGTACCACGAGGTTGTGACCGACATGCTGCGCGACGTGCTGGCGATTCAATATGCCGGCAATCCCGACCGCGCGGCGGCGTTTATCGATGAATATGCCACCTGGGACGACGATGTGCAGGGTGTGATCGCGAAGCACATTCGCGCGGCGACGCAGTACCGCTACGCGCTGGTGAAATACGCCGCGCTGCAGGATCAGTAGTCGGGGGCGGAGAGCTCCCGGACGCCGAACTCCAGCTTGCGCTGGCGCTTGCACTCGTACATCGCGTTGTCGGCGCGCACGACCGCCTCGTGCAGGCTCATCGGGCCGTCGTAAGCGGAAGCGCCTACGCTGACGTTAAGGCCAAGACTGGCGTCGACGTCCGTCAGCCGCAGCGGCGGCGCCTTTGCAAGCACGCTTTCAATGCGCGTCAGCGCATCGGCCGCGTCCGCATGCGGCAGCACCATCAGGAACTCGTCGCCGCCGAAGCGGTACAGCTTGTCGCCGCTCCGCAGCCGCGGCTGGACGATCGACACGAAGTACTTCAGCAGCTTGTCGCCGCTCTTGTGCCCGTAGTTGTCGTTGACTTCCTTCAGGTCGTCGAGGTCGCACACCAGCACTGCGCCGCCGCCGTCGCTGTTGAGCCCGACGCCTTCGTTGAAGGCGCGGCGATTAAGCACCCGTGTAAGCGAGTCGCGCATCGCCTCTTCCTGAAGCTGCGCATGGGCGGCGTTCAATTCGTCATGCGCCGCCTCGGCCTCCCGCCGGACATCGTCCAGCAGAATCAGCACCATGCCGAACGCCAGCAGCACGTCGAGGATCAGGTCCAGCCAGGCGTCGTAACGAAATGCCAGCCAGGCGATACTGTCCGGCGCCGGCGTCGCCGGATCATCGAGCAGGGCAATCAGGTATAAGGTCCAGGTGACGGCGATCAGGATGAACATGCCGCCGCTTATTATCACGCCGATGTTGCGCCGCGGCGGCTTCACGTTCAGCAGCAACCAGGCGCCGCCCAAGCTCATCAGGATGACCGCCGGCGCCTGCCACATCATCAGCCCCACCAGCGACGGATCCAGCCTGAAGGTGATTGCCGCCCAGACGGCCGCTGCGGCCACCATCGGCAATACCAGCCGGTGGCCGATGCTCCGCGCGTACTCGAGCGTACCGCAGAACAGCAGTGCGAAAGCCGTCAGCTTGCCCAACTGATAAAGGAAATTAGCAGTCGGAACGGGGGCGGCCTCACTCCAGACAAGAACGCCGACCGCGGCCGCGATCAGCACCCAGGCATTGGCCCATTTGAGGAAGTAGCGGCGCCCGACCGCGTAGGGCCGCAGCAGGAAAAACAGCAGCGCGAGCAACAGCCCGGCCGCGCCCTGGCTGGCGAGACCGATCGTTGCAATCAGCTTGATGACTTGATCCGGCGGCATCAGCGGTTCCCTTTACCCCGATATCCACGCCAATGCTTTACACATCAACACTGGATAATGCGCCGCTCCGTCCTGAAAAGCAAATCCTAGTTGTAGCGGAAAAACCTCAGGGAATCAACAACTCACGCATTAGCGGCTTGAGTTCAGCCCGGTCCGGATGGGCGCCGTGGCTGTCGCCGGCGATGATCGCCTTGAGCTGGCCCAGCGCGTGGTCGAAATTGTCGTTGACGACGATGTAGTCGAACTCGTCCCAGTGCGACATGTCGGCCTCCGCGTCACGCAGGCGGCGCTCGATGACCGTGTCGCTGTCGGTACGGCGGCCGCGCAGCCGGCGCTCCAGCTCCGCCCGCGACGGCGGCAGGATGAAGATGCTGATGGCATCGGGCATCGCCGCGCGAACCTGGCGCGCGCCCTGCCAGTCGATTTCCAGCAGCACGTCGATGCCGGCGGCCAGGCTTTGCTCGACCTGCTCCCGGCCGGTGCCGTAGTGATGATCGAAAACGCGGGCGTACTCGAGAAAGCGGCCCTCCGTCACCATTCGGGCGAACTCCTGCTCGGAGGTGAAGAAGTAGTCCCGGCCGTGCTGTTCGCTGGCCCGCCGCGGCCGGGTCGTGTAGGAAATCGACACCGTCAGCCGCGGATTTTCCGCGACCAGTTGCCGCACCAGACTGGTTTTGCCGGCCCCCGACGGCGCCGACATCAGGTACAGCCGGGCGCGGCTCTTACTCGACATTCTGCACCTGCTCGCGCATCTGCTCGATCAATACTTTGATTTCGACTGCCGCGTGAGTAGTTTCGGTATCGGCCGATTTGGAGCCGAGTGTATTCGCTTCCCGGTTGAATTCCTGCATCAGGAAGTCCAGCCGCCGGCCCACCGGTTCGTTGCGCTTCAGCGCTTTGTCGACTTCCGTGATGTGGCTCTCGAGGCGGTCCAACTCTTCGGCTACGTCGATCTTCTGCGCGGTGTAAACCAGCTCCTGGTTAAGCCGATCGTCATCCGGCGCCAGGTCCAGCTCCGCCAGGCGCGCCAGCAGCTTCGCCTTCATCTGCTCGCGCACGGCGGGTAGCCGGTCGCGCACCTTGCCGACGTAATCGGCAATGCCGGACGTCCGCTCACGCAGCAGGGCATCAATCCGGGCGCCCTCCGCGCGCCGGTTGGCCGCCAGCTCGTCCAGCGTCGCCGCCAGCAGATCAGCGATGGCCGCACCCAGACGCTCGGCATCCACCGTCGGCTCTCGCACCACGCCGGGCCAGCGCAGGATGTCCATCGGGTTCAGCGGCGCGGTGTTGGCCGCCTGCCCGGCAAGCGACTCCGCCGCCGCGGCAACGTCCGCGGCCAGCGCCTCATTGACGACCAGCGCGCCATCGGCCGCGGCAGCCTGCTCGAGCCGCAGCGTAACGTCGACCTTGCCGCGCTTGATCCGGCTAGCGATCTGCTGGCGCATGTGCGCCTCCAGTCCGCGAACCGGCTCCGGGAGCCGGAAGTGAGTCTCCAGATAGCGGTGATTAATCGAGCGCAACTCCAGCGTCATCACGCCCCAATCGCCGCGGCTCTCACCGCGGGCATACCCGGTCATGCTCTGTATCATCGAGGCCCTTTCTCCCGAAGCTGGTGTGTAAACTGGTACTGTCGCCGTTCGACGACATAAAACTGCAACCTTCGTCACCACTTTGGCGCGGCCGAACGTGTACGGTAGCGCCATGTATTCGACTCTGTTACCCCCTGAGGCGAAGCGGAATGGTAAGCTATTCCGGCTCGTGATGACCACGTTCACGCGGGCGGTTCCGCGTTCGTCGTTACGGCGAGAAGCGCTATTGTGCCATCGTCCGGCTGTGAATGGGCGTCTGGCGGTGCGTGGGGAGGATCGAGACCGCGTGAATATCGAAACCGCGCAAGCAACCCGGCTGGGGAACCGGCGCGAAAACCAGGACCGCGCCGCGATCCTGATCGGCGACACGCGGGTGCTGTTGATCGTCGCCGACGGCATGGGCGGCCATTCGGACGGCGCGGCGGCGGCGCAAGCCGCGGTCGATTCGCTGAGCCGGAGCTTCAAGAATTTGCGCGGTCGCAAGACCGGCGAGGCGTTTCTGCGCGACGCGCTGGCCGCCGCACACAAGTCAGTTTATGAACTGGGCGCTGAACAGCCCATAGCCAAGCGGCCCCGCACTACCTGCACGATCTGCCTCGTTGACGAAGGCGTGGCACAGTGGGCGCACGTTGGCGACAGCCGCGTCTACTGGCTGCACGACGACGCGGTCGCGGCACGCACCCGCGATCACAGCGCGGTCGAAGCGCTCTACCAGGCCGGCGAGATTTCCAACGACGACATGCTGACGCACCCGCTCCGTAACTATGTCGAGGAGTGCCTGGGCGGCGAGCCGGAGCAGCCGAAATTCGAGGTTGCGGAACCGGTTGAGTTGAGCCCGGGCGACATTATGCTGCTGTGTACGGACGGCCTCTGGGGAGCCTTGGGCGAGGCCGACATCGTCAAGCGCCTGCGCGCCGACGGCGAGTTCGACGACGTGATCGAAGACCTGGCGCGCCGCGCCGAGGCCGCCACGCATCCTGCCAGCGATAACGTGACCGCCGCGGCGCTGCGCTGGGGCGTTTAGAAGCCTTTCACATCACTAATGTTCGGTGCGTGACACGAACTTGAAGAACCGGCTGGTATCTCCGCCCTTGGTTTCGTCCTGATACAGAAACGCCAGATCCGACTCGTCGAATTTGTCGAAGAACTCATCCCAGCCGATCTGCTCCAGCTTCTCATCATTGCCGACACCCGGGAATTCGATTCGCAGGATTCCGGCATGTTCGCCCCGGCTTTCCGTTCCCCGCACCGTTGCCGGCAGGCCGTCGCGGGCCTCGACCCAGCGCCGAATGGTGTCGTGATCGGTTGTGGTGTGACTTTCTCCAGCCATAAATCCTCCTTGATTGCTTGCCGTGCTCCTCACCCAGCTTCTTCTACAGCTTTAGGGACTGTAATGTTAGACTGACAGCACACCGCCAAAAATCAAGCAAGGATGCTCCCCTATGTTCCCTAAAGACACGATGCGCGCGGCTGTTCTGGTCGCGCCCGGTCAATTTGAAATCACCGAAGCCGAGCGACCTGCGCCCGGCCCCGACGAAGTACGGGTCCGGCTGCAGGGTTGCGGCGTGTGCGCATCCAATCTGCCGGCGTTCGAGGGCCGCGACTGGTTCGAATACCCGTTGCCACCCGGCGATCTAGGCCATGAAGGGTGGGGCATCGTCGACGCCTGCGGCGAAAACGTCCGCAATGTAGAACCCGGAGCTCGTGTCGCGGCGCGCAGCTTCCGCGCCTATGCCGACTACGACGTCGCCAGGGCGGATTCGGTCGTTGCCATGCCGGACGCGCTCAATGCGGAGGCCTTTCCCGGGGAAGCGTTCGGCTGCGCGATGAATATTTTCCGCCGCGCCGACATTCGGGCGGGTCACACGGTTGCCATCGTTGGCGCCGGCTTTCTGGGCGCCTCGCTGACGCGCCTGGCCGCCGACGCCGGCGCCCGGGTGATCGCGATTTCCCGCTCATCGTTTTCGCTGGAACAGGCCAAAGTAATGGGGGCGGCTGAAACGCTGCCGATGGAAGATCACTACGAGATCATCGCGGCAGTTGAAAAGCTGACGGAGGGGCGCTGGTGCGAACGGGTGATAGAGGCGACTGGCAAGCAATGGCCGCTGGATCTCGCCGGCGAACTGACGGGCTTCGGTGGCCGGCTGGTGATCGCCGGGTTTCACCAGGACGGCCCGCGCAACGTGAACATGCAGCTGTGGAACTGGCGCGGCATCGATGTCATCAATGCCCATGAGCGCGATCCGGCAGTGGCCGTCGACGGCATGCGTGCCGCCGTCGCCGCGGCCGCGGCCGGACAGCTCGACACCGCCCGGCTGGTGACGCACCGCTTCCCGCTGGCGGAACTCGGCGACGCGCTGGAAGCCGCCCGCAGCCGGCCCAGTGGTTTCACCAAGGCGGTCGTGATGATGGAGGATCTGTGATGCTCCGGCTTGGTTTCCTGGGCCTCGGCTGGATCGGCCGGCATCGCATGCGGGCGCTGGCGGACAGCGGCCTGGTCGAAATCGCGGCGCTGGCCGACAATGCCCCGGAATGCCTGGCCGAGGCGCAGAAGCTGGCGCCGACGGCGGCTGCATTCGACAACTTCGAGGCGTTGCTGGAGTTGCCGCTGGACGGCGTTGTCATCGCCACCCCCAGCGCGCTGCACGCAGAGCAGACAATTCAGGCGCTGAAACACGGCCTGCCGGTGTTCTGTCAGAAACCGCTCGGCCGCTCGGGCCGGGAAGTCCGGCACGTGGTGGCGACGGCCGAGGCGCAGGATCGGCTGCTTGGCGTGGACTTTTCCTATCGCTATCTGCGCGGCATGCGCCAGATACAAGAGCGCATACGAAACGGCGACCTCGGCGACATCTACGCGCTCTCGCTGGTGTTTCACAACGCTTACGGCCCGGACAAGCCCTGGTTTTACCGCCGGACGTCGGCTGGCGGTGGCTGCGTGACCGACCTCGGTATTCACCTGATCGATCTGGCGCTGTGGCTGGTGTACTTTCCGGCGGTCGATGCTGTCTCCAGCCGCTGTTTTACCGGCGGCCAGCCTCTGCGGCTGGATACGGACGAAGTCGAGGATTACGCCTCGATCCGGCTCGACCTGGGCAATGGCGCCACCGCGGACATCGCCTGCTCCTGGCGGCTGCCGGTGGGCCGCGATGCGGACATCCAGGTAGCCGTTTACGGCACACGCGGCGGCATGTCCCTGAAAAACGTCAACGGATCGTTCTATGACTTTAGAACGGAGCTGTATCGCGGCACGCACGTCGAGGTGCTGTGTGAGCCGGAACAAGAAGGCGACTGGGGCGGCCGCGCGGCGATTGACTGGGCACGGCGACTGCAAGCGGATCGCGGCTTCGACACCGATGTTCGCCAGGTGATTGCGATTGCTGACGCGATTGATGAGGTTTACGGGCTGTCGTCCGCTGAAACACCGGCTCGGAACGTGGCGGGAATCGCGTAGGACGGAAACCCGGGACTTCGGGTTTCGCATAAAAAAAACCGGGCTGAGCCCGGTTTTTTTTATGCCCTTAAACAGCCAGCCTTACTCGGTTTCGGCCAGTTGATCCGGCCGGTCCACCAGCTCGACCAGCGCCATCGGCGCATTGTCACCGGCGCGATAGCCGCACTTGAGGATGCGCAGGTAGCCGCCCGGGCGGTCCTTGTAGCGCGGACCGAGGTCGGCAAACAGCTTGGCGACGCTGGCGTCGTCGCGCAGGCGCGAGAACGCCAGCCGCCGCTTCGCCACCGCATCTTCTTTGGCCATTGTGATCAACGGCTCAACCACCCGCCGCAGCTCCTTGGCTTTCGGCACGGTCGTCCGGATCACTTCGTGCCGGATCAGGGAGCCCGCCATGTTGCGAAACATCGCCGCCCGATGAGAGCTGTTGCGGTTAAGTTGCCGACCCGAATTTCTGTGTCGCATCGCTGTTAGTCCCGAATTCTAATGTTGTCCCCGCCCTCAGGCGGAGGCTTTGCTGCCACCCTCAAGGCGCGGCAGGTTGGCCGGCGGCCAGCCTTCCAGCTTCATGCCAAGCGCCAGCTCATGCTGGGCCAGCACGTCCTTGATCTCGGTCAGCGACTTCTTGCCGAGGTTCGGCGTTTTCAGCAGCTCGACCTCGGTCTTTTGCACGAGATCGCCGATGTAATGAATATCTTCCTGCTTCAGGCAGTTCGCCGAGCGCACCGTCAACTCCAGATCGTCCACCGACTGCAGCAGGATCGGATCTATGTTGCTCTCGCGGCTCTGCGACGTTGCAGCCTCGCCACCCTGCAGGTCGACAAAAATCGACAGCTGGTTCTGCAAAATCCCCGCGGCGCGGCGAATGGCCTCTTCCGGATCGATCGTGCCGTTGGTCTCGATATCGATGACCAGCTTGTCCAGATTCGTGCGCTGCTCGACGCGCGCGCTTTCGACCGCATACGACACGCGGCGCACCGGGCTGAACGAGGCGTCGAGCTGCAGGCGACCGATCGGGCGGCTGCTCTCCTCGTCCTCGTGGCGCTGGGTCGCCGGCTCGTAGCCGCGGCCACGACGCACGTGCAGGGTCATGTTCAGCGAGCCGCCCTTGTTGACGTGGGCGATGACCATGTCGGGATTCTTGATCTCGACGTCGTGCTCGAGCTGAATATCGCCCGCCAGCACCGGGCCGGCTTCCTTCTTGGCCAGCGTCAGCGTGATCTCGTCGTGACCGTGCATCGTGATGGCGACGTTCTTGAGGTTCAGCAGAATATCGACGACATCTTCCTGCACACCTTCAATCGAGGTGTACTCGTGCAGCACGCCCTCGATTTCGACCTCAACGATCGCGCAGCCGGGCATGGACGACAGCAGAATGCGCCGCAGCGCATTGCCGAGCGTATGGCCGAAACCGCGCTCGAGCGGCTCAAGAATGACTTTCGCCCGCCGTTCCGTTTGCATCTGCACGTCGACGACGCGCGGCTTGAGAAATTCTGTGACCGAAGCCTGCATGAGGATAGACCTCTCCAAAAATGAAATATGGGCTTTACTTGGAGTAAAGCTCGACGACCAGGTTTTCGTTGATGTCCGGCAGCAGGTCGGCGCGTTCCGGCACCGTCTTGAACGTGCCCGAGAACTGCTTCTCGTTCACTTCGACCCACTCCGGCAGGCCGACCTGCCGCGCAATTTCCATCGCCGACTGAATGCGCAACTGCTTGCGCGCGCCCTCGCGAATCGCGATGACGTCTTCCGCCTTCACCTGGTACGACGGAATGTTGACGATCTGGCCGTTGACCGTGATCGCTTTGTGGCTCACCAGTTGGCGGCCTTCGGCGCGGGTGGATGCAAAGCCCATCCGGTAGACGACGTTGTCGAGCCGGCATTCGAGCAGCTGCAGCAGGTTTTCGCCCGTTGCGCCGCGGCGGCGCGCCGCTTCCTTGTAGTAGCCGCGGAACTGGCGCTCGAGCACGCCGTACATGCGGCGCAGTTTCTGCTTTTCACGCAGCTGCAGGCCGTAGTCCGACAGGCGCGTGCGGCGCTGGCCATGCTGGCCGGGCGCCGAATCGATGCGGCACTTCGCATCCAGCGGCTTGACGCCGCTCTTCAGGAACAGATCGGTGCCCTCGCGCCGCGAAAGCTTGCATTTGGGGCCGGTGTACTTTGCCATCTTTAAACTCTGCGCTTCTTCGGCGGACGGCAGCCGTTGTGCGGAATCGGCGTCACGTCCGTAATGTTGCTGATTTTGAAGCCGACGTTGTTCAGTGAACGCACGGCGGATTCGCGGCCCGGGCCTGGGCCCTTGACGCGGACTTCAAGGTTCTTCAGGCCGTACTCCAAAGCCGCCGTACCGGCGCGCTCGGCCGCAACCTGCGCCGCGAACGGCGTGCTCTTGCGCGAGCCGCGAAAACCGGAACCGCCCGAGGTGGCCCATGACAGCGCGTTGCCCTGCCGATCGGTGATCATCACGATCGTGTTGTTGAACGACGCATGAATATGCGCGATGCCGTCGACGACCGTCTTTCTGACGCGCTTGCGCGGGCTGCGAGTACTGGCTTGTGCCATGAAACGTTCCTGTGTACGTTAAAGCTTGAAAGCGATTTAGCGGACCGGGCGCAGACGACCCTTGCGGGTCCGGGCGTTGGTCCGGGTGCGCTGACCGCGAAGCGGCAGGCCGCGGCGATGCCGCTGGCCGCGATACGAACCGAGGTCCATCAGCCGCTTGATGTTCATCGACACCTCGCGGCGCAGATCGCCTTCGACCGGGAAACGGCCGACTTCGGTGCGCAACGCCTCGACTTCGGCGTCGGTCAGATCCTTCACGCGCGTCGTCGGGTCTACCCCGGCGGCCGCGCAAATCTGGGCAGCGCGAGTGTTGCCAATGCCAAAGATCGACGTCAACGCGATTACCGCGTGCTTGTTGACCGGAATGTTGATCCCAGCGATACGGGCCATGGGGCCGAACTCCTCAATTCATTCGTCGCGAAGCGCCGAAGCGAAACGCGCAAATATAAACCAATCGACGCCTCGGATTCAACCTTGGCGCTGCTTGTGGCGCGCGTCAGTGCAGATCACGCGGACGACACCGCCGCGGCGAATGATCTTGCAGTGACGGCACATTTTCTTGACCGATGCACGTACTTTCATCGTTATCTCCAGATTCCTAGCGCAGCGACCCGGCGCTGCCGTAGCCCTTCAGGTTCGCCTTTTTCATCAGTCCCTCGTACTGATGCGACATCATCAGCGCCTGCATCTGCGCCATGAAGTCCATGACCACGACCACGATGATCAGCAGCGAGGTGCCGCCGAAGTAGAACGGCACGTTGGTCCAGACAATCAGGAAGCTGGGCAGCAGACAGACTGCCGTGACATAAATCGCGCCCCAGAGGGTCAGCTTCGAAAGCACGTTGTCGATGTACTCCGCCGTCTGCTTGCCGGGCCGGATGCCGGGAATGAACGCGCCCGATTTCTTCAGGTTGTCCGCCGTTTCACGCGAGTTGAACACCAGCGCGGTGTAGAAAAAGCAGAAGAAGATAATCAGCGCCGAATAGACGACCGCATACACTGGCTGCCCCGGTGACAGCACCGCCGAGAACGTCTGCAACCAGGTAAAACCGCTGTTCGTGCCGACCCATTGCCCGATCGTCGACGGGAACAGAATGATACTCGACGCGAAAATCGGCGGAATCACGCCGGACATGTTCATCTTGAGCGGCAGGTGCGAGCTCTGCGCGGCGTACATGCGCCGGCCCTGCTGCCGCTTGGCGTAGTTGACGGTAATGCGCCGCTGGCCGCGCTCGACGAATACGACGAACGCGGTCACGCCGATCGCCAGCACGAAAATCACCAGCGCGATCAGCGGCGAAAGCGTGCCGTTGCGAACCAGTTCAAGGCTGCCACCGACGGCAGCCGGCAGGCCCGCGACGATACCGGCGAAGATAATCATCGAGATACCGTTGCCGATCGCCCGCTCCGTCATCTGCTCGCCGAGCCACATCAGGAACAATGTGCCGGTGGTCAGCGCCACCGTGGCGACAAAGATGAAGCCCGGCCCGGGATTAATTGCGATGCCCTGATTCTGTAAGGCGACCGCCGCGCCGACCGACTGGAACAGCGCCAGGGCGACCGTCGAGTAGCGCGTATAACTGGTAATCTTGCGCTGCCCGGCCTGACCTTCCTTCTTGAGCTGTTCGAGGCTCGGCATTACCGCGGTCATCAGCTGAATGATGATCGATGCCGAAATGTACGGCATGATGCCCAGCGCGAAGATGCTCATCCGCTTCAGCGCGCCGCCCGAAAACATGTTGAACATGTCCAGGATCGTGCCCGAATTCTGGTTGAACAGGCGCGCCAGTGCGTTCGGGTCGATCCCCGGCACCGGAATATGGGTACCCAGGCGATATACGAACAGCGCGCCGGCCAGGAACAGCAGGCGCTGACGAAGATCTTTCAGCTTGCCGATGCCGGCGAGCGAACCCATGCTGTTTGCAGGTCTGGACACTAGGCCTCCACGCTGCCGCCGGCGGCTTCAATCGCTTTACGCGCGCCGGCCGTCACGCCGACACCGGCGAGCTTGACAGCTTTTTCAAGTTTGCCGGACAGAATCACCTTTGCCCGCTCGGCCTGCGCCGGCACGACGCCGGCCGCCTTGAGCGCCAGCAGATCGATCGTCTCGCCCTCAACCTGGGCGAGTTCGTTCAAGCGCACTTCCGCGGTCAGCGCGCTCATGCGCGAGCGGAAACCGAACTTCGGCAGACGCCTCTGAATCGGCATCTGACCGCCTTCGAACCCGACCTTGTGATAGCCGCCCGCGCGCGCCTTCTGGCCTTTGTGACCTTTGCCGGAGGTCTTGCCCCAGCCGGAGCCGATACCACGGCCCACGCGCTTCGGCGCGGTTTTGGAGCCGGGAGCCGGCGACAATGTGTTCAGTTTCATGTCAGACTTCCTCCACCTTCAGCATGTAGTTGATCTTCGCGATCATGCCACGATGCTCCGGGGTGTCGTTGACCGTAACGCTGTGATGCATCCGCCGCAGGCCCAGCCCGCGCACGCAGGCGCGATGCTTTTCCAGGCGGCCGTGGAAGCTGCGAACCAGCGTCAGTTTCAATTGCTTGGCTTTGGCCTTCGCCATGATTACGCCCTCAGTTCTTCGACCGACTTGCCGCGCTTGGCCGCAATCGATTCCGGCGACTCACCTTCCGTCAGCGCGCGCATTGTAGCGCGGACGATGTTGATCGGGTTGCGCGAGCCGTAGCTCTTGGCGAGCACGTTGTGCACACCGGCGACTTCCAGCACCGCGCGCATCGCGCCGCCGGCGATGACGCCGGTACCTTCCGACGCCGGCTGCAAATAAACCTTGGTCGCGCCATGGTTCGCCTTGCGCGCGTAATGCAATGTGCCGTCGAGCAGATGCACTTTCCGCATGTTCTTGCGCGCCGCTTCCATACCTTTCTGTATCGCGGCCGGCACTTCGCGCGCCTTGCCGTAGCCGAAGCCGACCCGGCCTTCGCCGTCGCCAACCACCGTCAGCGCGGTGAAGCCGAACTGGCGGCCGCCCTTGACGACTTTCGCGACGCGGTTGACGGTAATGAGCTTTTCGTTAAGACCGTCTGTGGATGCGGTGTTGCTATCGGATCTCGCCATGAGTCGCTACCTTAAAATTGAAGACCATTTTCGCGGGCGGCGTCCGCCAGCGCTTTCACCCGGCCGTGATAACGGAAGCCGGATCGGTCGAATGCAACCTGCTCGACACCGGCGGCCCTGGCCTTTTCGGCAATCGCCTTGCCGACGGCCTGTGCCGCGGCGATATTGCCCGTGCCCTTGAGTTCCTTGCGCAGTGTCGCGTCGAGGGTCGAAGCCGCGGCCAGCACCCGGTCGCCTTCCGGCGCAAACACCTGGGCGTAGATATGACTGGGCGTGCGATGCACGCACAGACGTGCCGCTTCCAGCTCGCGAATCTTGGCACGCGCGCGCCGCGCGCGGCGGATGCGGGAAGACTTTTTGTCCATGTTCGATGCCATAACTTACTTCTTCTTCGCCTCTTTGCGCACAACGCGCTCATCGGCGTAACGCACGCCCTTGCCCTTGTACGGCTCAGGCGGCCGGAAAGCGCGGATCTCAGCCGCGACCTGGCCCACTTTCTGCTTGTCGACGCCCTTGACGACCACTTCGGTCTGGCTCGGCGTCTCGATCGTGATGCCCTCGGGCACCGGGTAGACGACCGGGTGCGAAAAGCCCAGCGTCAGATTCAGATTCTTGCCCTGCGACTGCGCGCGGTAGCCGACGCCGACCAGCTCGAGCTTGCGCTCGAAACCTTCGTTGACGCCCTTGACGATGTTGGCGAGCAGCGCGCGCACCGTGCCGGCCATGGCGACCTGGTCGCCGGCCTGGCTGGTATCGGACACCTTCAACGCGCCATCGGCCTGTTCGACGCTGATGGCCGGATGCACGACGAAATCCATCGCGCCCTTCGAGCCCTTCAAGTTGAGCTGCTGGCCGTTCTGTTTGACCTCGACGCCTTTCGGCAGCACGACCGGTCGTTTCGCTACTCTGGACATTGCTCGATACCTTTTAAGAGACGAAGCACAGCACTTCGCCGCCATGACCGCCGGCGCGGGCAGCGCGATCACTCATCACGCCGCTCGAGGTGGACACGATGGCCACGCCGAGCCCGCCAAGCACTTTCGGCAGCTCCGCCTTGCCGCGGTAAATTCTCAGACCCGGCTTGCTGACGCGGTCGATCTTGCTGATAACCGGCTTGCCGGCGTAATACTTCAGCGTCACGGCCAGCGTCGGCTTGCCGTCGACTTCGCGATTCTCGTAACCGGTGATATAGCCTTCTTCGGCGAGCACCCGCGCCACCTCGGTTTTCAACCGCGAGGCAGGCATCGTCACTTCAACCTTGTTGGCGGTCTGGCCGTTGCGGATACGCGTCAGCATATCGGCGATAGGATCTGTCATGCTCATATCGGTTACCAACTCGCCTTGTGCAGACCGGGAACATCACCGCGCATCGCCGCCTCGCGCAGCTTGTTGCGCGCCAGGCCGAACTTGCGGTACACGCCATGGACGCGGCCGGTCAGCTGACAGCGCTCGTTCAGGCGCACGGGGCTGCCGTCGCGCGGCAGGCTCGCGAGCTTCGCGACTGCCTCGTGACGCGCCTCCATCGACGTCTCCGGGTCCTTGATAACGCGCTTCAGCTCGGCGCGGCGGGCGGCGTACTTCGCCACCATCTTCTCGCGCTTGAGCTCGCGGTTGATCATTGATTTCTTCGCCATGTCCTGTCCTCAGGTTCGGAACGGGAAGCTGAACGCTTTCAACAGCGCGCGGCCTTCCTCGTCAGTCTTCGCCGTGGTGGTAATGGTGATGTCCATGCCACGCACCGCGTCGATCTTGTCGTACTCGATTTCCGGGAAAATGATCTGCTCGCGCACGCCCAGCGTGTAGTTGCCGCGGCCATCGAAGGCGCGAGCATTCAGGCCGCGAAAGTCGCGCACACGCGGCATCGCGATGTTGATCAGGCGGTCCAGGAACTCGTACATGCGCTGACGGCGCAGCGTCACCTTGCAGCCGATCGGCCAGCCTTCACGAATCTTGAAACCGGCCACCGACTTTCGAGCATGCGTCACGATCGGCTTCTGGCCGGTGATCTGCGCCATGTCGCCGGTGGCGTTGTCGACAATCTTCTTGTCGCCGACTGCCTCGCCAAGACCCATGTTCAGCGTGATCTTGGTAATCCGCGGGACCTCCATGACGTTCTTGTAACCGAACTCGTCGGTCAACTGCTTCGTCACGTTGTCCTGATAATGTTGTTGCAATCTTGTTGCCATCTGGCTACCCGCCATTAAACGTCAACGACTTCGTTGTCGGATTTGAAGTACCGGACCTTGCGGCCATCCTCGAGACGCCGGAAGCCGACGCGGTCGCCCTTCTTCGAGGACGGGTTGTACATCATCACGTTCGACACGTGAATCGGCATCTCGCGATCGATAATGCCACCGGTCACACCCGCGTTCGGGTTCGGCCGCACGTGCTTTTTGGCGACGTTCACGCCTTCGATCACCACGCGCTCGTCCAGCACCTTCAGCACCGAGCCGCGCCGACCCTTGTCCTTGCCGGTGATGACGATCACTTCGTCGCCTTTTTTGATCCTGAGCATCGTAAGTCTCCGTTACAGCACTTCGGGCGCAAGCGAAATGATCCGCATGAAACGCTCGGTGCGAAGCTCACGCGTCACCGGCCCGAAAATACGGGTGCCGATAGGCTCGAGCTTGTTATTCAGCAACACGGCGGCATTGCCGTCGAAACGGATCAGGGAGCCGTCGGGACGACGCACACCCTTGCGCGTCCGCACGACCACCGCGTTGTACACTTCGCCCTTTTTGACGCGGCCACGCGGAATCGCGTCGTTGACGCTGACCTTGATGACGTCGCCGATGCCGGCATAGCGGCGCTTCGACCCGCCGAGCACTTTGATACAGCGGATGTGGCGCGCGCCGCTGTTGTCGGCGGCATCCAGGACTGTCTGCATCTGAATCATGACTTCGATTCCGTATAGTTAGTTCGTGGCCACTCAGGCGACGGTCGCGCGCTCGACAACTTCCAGCAGCGTCCAGGCCTTGCGTTTCGACATCGGCCGGCACGGCGTAATGCTGACGGTATCGCCTTCCTGGCACTGGTTGTCGGCGTCATGCGCCACCAGCTTGGTCCGGCGGCGAATGTACTTGCCGTACAACGGATGCTTGACCAGCCGTTCAACAACAACCGTGATGGTCTTGTCCATCTTGTTGCTGACGACCTTGCCGGTAACCGACCGGACCGGTTTTTCGTTCGTGTCGCTCATGCTTTCGCCTGTTCGTTCTGCACGGTCCTGACCCGCGCGATATCACGCTTGACGCGGCCGAGCTGATCGGTGCGCGCCAACTGGCCGCTGCCCGCCTGCATCCGCAGGTTGAACAACTCGCGCTTCAGCGCCAGCAATTCCTCGTTCAATTCTTTCGCGCTCTTGTCGCGCAGTTCGCTTGCTTTCATTACATCACCGTCCGAGTGACGAACGTGGTATTCACCGGCAGCTTCGCCGCCGCCAGCCGGAACGCCTCGCGGGCGACGTCTTCGCTGACGCCTTCCATTTCGTAGAGCATGCGGCCCGGCTGGATCTTCGCGACCCAGTACTCGACGTTGCCCTTGCCGTTGCCCATACGAACTTCGAGCGGTTTCTTCGTCACCGGCACATCCGGGAAAATCCGGATCCAGATCTTGCCGCCACGCTTGACATGGCGCGTCATCGCGCGTCGAGCCGCCTCAATCTGGCGGGCGGTGATCCGGCCACGGTCGGTCGCCTTCAGGCCGAACTCGCCAAAATCGACCGAGTTGCCGACCTGGGCCAACCCGCGGTTCTTGCCCTTCTGCTGCTTGCGGAATTTCGTGCGTTTCGGTTGCAACATGGCGTTATACCTTCGCCGTCTTTTCGACCGGGCCTTCCTCGACCACGCTCGTCGCGTCGAGAATCTCGCCCTTGAAAATCCAGACCTTGACGCCGATGACGCCATAGGTCGTGCGCGCTTCGGTGAAGCCGTAATCGATGTCGGCGCGCAGCGTATGCAGCGGCACCCGACCTTCGCGGTACCACTCGCTGCGGGCGATCTCGGCGCCATTCAGCCGACCGGCCACACGCACCTTGATGCCGAGCGCGCCGAGACGCATCGTGTTGGTGACCGCGCGGCGCATCGCGCGGCGGAACATGATGCGGCGCTCAAGCTGCTGGGCCACGCTTTCCGCGACCAGCTGGGCATCGAGTTCCGGTTTGCGAATCTCTTCGATGTTGACGTGCACCGGCACGTCCAGCATCCCGGTCAGCTCCTTGCGAAGCTTCTCGATGTCCTCGCCTTTCTTGCCGATGACCATGCCCGGGCGCGCGGTATGAATCGTGATCAGCGCCGCCTTCGCCGGCCGCTCGATCTGGATCCGGCTGACGGAAGCCTGCTTCAGGCGATTCTTCAGAAACTCCCGAATCTTGAGATCGGTGAGCAGCGTGTCGCCGTACTTGCGGTTATCCGCGTACCACTTCGAGTTCCAGTCGGCCGCGACGCCGAGCCGAAAACCGACAGGATGAACTTTATGACCCATACAAGTACCTACTTGTCCGCGACCGTCACTGTAATGTGACTGGTGCGTTTGAGAATCTGGTTGCCACGCCCCTTGGCGCGCGCGCGAAATCGCTTCATCGTCGGCCCTTCGTCGACGAAAATGCGCGAAACCTTGAGCTCGTCGATGTCCGCGCCTTCGTTGTGCTCGGCATTGGCAATTGCCGATTCGAGCACCTTCTTGACCAGCCGGGCTGCCGCCTTGGGGCTGAATGCCAGCGTCTGCAAAGCCTGCTCGACCGGCTTGCCGCGCACCTGGTCCGCGACCAGACGGGCTTTCTGCGCCGAAATGCGCGCGAACTTGTGTTGTGCCGCCACCTGCATGACACCCGCTCCTTACTTCGTCTTCCGGTCGCCGGAATGGCCCTTGAACGTCCGGGTCACGGCGAATTCGCCCAGCTTGTGCCCGACCATGTTCTCGCTCACCAGCACCGGCACATGCTGCCGGCCGTTGTGGATCGCGAGCGTCAGCCCGACCATCTCCGGCGTAATCATCGAACGGCGCGACCAGGTCTTGATCGGCCGCCGGCTGTTGGCCGCCACCGCCGCTGCGACCTTGGCGGCCAGATGCGGGTCGATGAACGGTCCTTTCTTGATCGAACGTGGCACGTCTTTATCCTCTCGATGTCTTGGCCTTGCGGCGGCGGACAATCATGTTGTCGGTACGCTTGTTGCTGCGCGTCTTGAAGCCCTTGGTCGGCACGCCCCACGGCGACACCGGATGGCGACCGCCCGAGGTACGGCCCTCACCACCGCCGTGCGGATGGTCGACCGGGTTCATGACGACGCCGCGCACCGTCGGCCGCACACCGCGCCAGCGGCTCGCGCCCGCCTTGCCCAGCGAACGCAGGTTGTGCTCGGAATTGCCGACTTCGCCCACCGTCGCCCGGCATTCCGACAGCACCCGGCGCATCTCGCCCGAGCGCATCCGCAGCGTCGCGTAAGTTCCTTCGCGAGCGACGATTTGCGCCATCGCGCCGGCACTGCGCGCCATCTGCGCGCCCTTGCCCGGCTTCAGCTCGATGCAATGCACCGTCGTGCCGACCGGGATGTTGCGCAGCGGCAGGCTGTTCCCTGCCTTGATCGGCGCGTGCGCACCCGACTGAATCGCGTCGCCGGCCGTCAGGCCCTTCGGCGCGATGATGTAACGACGCTCGCCATCCGCGTACAGCAGCAACGCCAGGTGCGCGCTACGGTTTGGATCATATTCCAGCCGCTCGACGCGCGCCGGAACATTGTCCTTGTCGCGCTTGAAGTCGACCAGGCGGTAGCGCTGCTTATGGCCGCCACCCTGGTGGCGCTGCGTCAACCGGCCCTGATTATTGCGACCGCCGGTGCGATTCTTCTTCGCTACCAGCGCGGCGACGGGCTCGCCCTTGTGCAACTCCGGCGTCTGCACGCTGATCTGGAACCGGCGGCCCGCGGAAGTCGGTTTGGACTTTTTAAGTGCCATGCTGTTTATCCTTCCTTACTCGCCCGCGAGCAAGTTGATTTCGCTGCCCGGCGCCAGCGTGACGTAGGCTTTCTTCCAGTCGCCCTGCCGACCGCGACGGCCGCCGAAGCGCTTCTGCTTGCCGCGCACGTTGACCGTCGATACCGACTGCACCTTAACGTCGAACATCAGCTCGATCGCCTTGGAAATATCGGTCTTGGACGCGTCGCGCCGGACCTTGAATACGTTCTGGTTGTGCGCGTCACCCACCAGCGTCGCCTTTTCCGACACATGCGGCGCGAGCAGCACGTCCATCAGTTTTGCCTGGTTCATGACAACCACTCCTCGAGACGGCGCAGCGCGGGGACAGTCAGCAACACCTTTTCGTAGCCGACCAGGCTGACCGGGTCGACGCCGTTCACGTCACGCACTTCGACATTGCTCAGATTGCGCGAAGCAAGATACAGCTTTTCGTCGATGCCGGCGGTGACGATCAGCACGTTGTCGAGCGCCAGCTCTTTAAGCTTGGCGGCGAGCTGCTTGGTCTTCGGCGCCTCGAGACCGAATTCTTCCAGCACCACCAGACGATCCTGGCGCACCAGCTCGGACAGAATCGACGCCAGCGCACCGCGATACATCTTGCGGTTGACCTTCTGGCTGAAGTCCCGCGGCTTGGCCGCGAACACCTTGCCACCGCCCTTCCACAGCGGGCTGCGAATGGTGCCGGCGCGCGCGCGGCCGGTGCCCTTCTGGCGCCACGGCTTCTTGCCGCCGCCACGCACTTCGGTGCGCGTCTTCTGCGCCTTGGTGCCGGCACGGCCACCGGCCAGCCAGGCCGTGACGACCTGATGCACCAGCGATTCGTTGAACTCGCGACCGAAGGCCGCGTCGGAAACAGTCAGCGGGGACGCGCCCGAAGCATTATGTAGTTGCAGTTCCATTGGCGTCTCCTCAGCTCGCCGCCCGGGCCTTGACGGCCGGACGAACGATAACGTCGCCGCCGGCGGAACCCGGGACGGCGCCGCGAATCAGCAGCAGGTTGCGCTCGACATCGACGCGCACGACTTGCAGATTCTGAATCGTACGGCGTTTGGCGCCCATGCGACCGGACATCTTCTTGCCCTTGAACACGCGGCCCGGCGTCTGGTTCTGACCGATCGAGCCCGGCGCGCGGTGCGACAGCGAGTTGCCGTGCGTCATGTCCTGGGTGCGGAAGTTGTGACGTTTGACGGTACCGGCGAAGCCTTTACCGATGGTGATGCCGCTGACGTCGACGGTCTGGCCTTCGGCAAACACGTCGGCCTTGATTTCACCACCTGCGGCAAAATCGTCGCCCTCGCCATCATTCAAACGGAATTCCCAGAGGCCGCGGCCTGCGCCGACATCGGCTTTCTTGAAATGGCCGGCAGCAGCGCCGTTCACCCGGCCTGCGCGGCGCGTACCTATGGTGACCTGCACGGCGCGGTAGCCGTCGGATTCCATGGATTTGATTTGGCTGATCCGGTTCGGTTCGACCTCGATCACGGTCACCGGAATCGACGCACCGTCTTCCGTAAAGACGCGCGTCATGCCGCGCTTGCGGCCGATTACGCCAATAGTCATTTTATGTCCTCGTACGCTGCCACTGCCGCGCATGTCGCGGCGAATGCTGCGCTAGATTAATCTGCAGGCACCGATTTCGATTGACCGACGCCGCGCGGCATAACGCCGCTAACGCATAATGCTCGTGGCCCGTTACAGGCTTCCCCGCAACGGGCCACAGCGAGCCGAAAATTATAGCTGCCAAATTTCCGCCAAACAAGCCCTAAGTCGCGTATTCGGCGGATTTTTCGACAGCTTTTTAGTTCAGCTTGATCTGCACGTCGACGCCGGCCGCCAGGTCGAGCTTCATCAGGGCATCGACAGTCTTGTCGGTCGGATCGACGATATCCATCAACCGCTTGTGCGTACGAATCTCGTACTGGTCGCGGGCGTCCTTGTTGACGTGCGGCGACGTCAGCACGGTGTAACGCTCGCATTTCACCGGCAACGGCACCGGGCCCTTGACCTGGGCCCCGGTACGCTTCGCCGTGTCGACGATCTCGCGCGCCGACTTGTCGATCAGGCGATGATCGAACGCTTTCAGGCGGATACGGATGTTCTGGTTTGCCATGATTTACTCGATCACCTTCGAAACGACGCCGGCGCCCACGGTACGACCACCTTCGCGGATGGCGAACCGAAGACCTTCTTCCATCGCGATCGGCGCGATCAGCGACACGGTCATCTTGACGTTATCGCCCGGCATGACCATTTCGGTGCCCTGCGGCAGGTCGACCGAGCCGGTGACGTCGGTGGTCCGGAAGTAAAACTGCGGACGATAGCCGTTGAAGAACGGGGTGTGACGACCGCCTTCTTCCTTGGTCAGGATGTAGACT
>DASSNT010000070.1:0-22623 GCA_035701285.1 Gammaproteobacteria bacterium
ACGCTCAAGCCGCCGATAAACCCGCCCCAGACGGCGCGCGGGCCCAACTGCCAGTAGACGCCGATCAGCCAGGCGAGCGGGAAGCCCACGCACCAATACGCCAGCACCGTCATCCACATCGGGATGTGAGTGTCCTTGTAACCACGCAGAACGCCCGCCGCCGAGACCTGCAGGCCGTCGGAGATCTGAAAGATCGCCGCCATGCCGAGCAGGCCTACGGCGATGTCGCTCACCGGCGCATTATCGGTGTACCAGCCGGCGATGGCGCCCGGGAACAATGTCATTGCCAGCGCCGAAACCGCCATGAAGGCCATGCACAGACCGATGCCCAGCCAGCCGATGCGGCGCGCGCCGGCGGCGTCGCCGCGCCCGCGCGCCTGGCCGACGCGCACGGTAATCGCCATCGAGACGCCCAGCGGCACCATGAACATCGTGGCCGCGAAATTGACCGCGATCTGGTGCGCGGCCACGATCTGCGTTCCCAGCGTGCCCATGATCAGCGCGATCGCCGCGAACAGGCTGACTTCCATGAACACGCTCACGCCGATCGGCAGACCGAGGCGCACCAGCACCGTGAGTGGGTCGCGCCGCGGCCAGTCGAAATGGTTAAAAATGGCCAGCGGCCGATAGCGGCGCGACCGGAGGATGTAGACCAGCAGTATCGCGAACATGAACCAGATGACGATCGCGGTCGCCAGGCCGCAGCCGTAAGCGCCGAGGCGCGGCAGGCCCCACGCGCCGTACATCAATGCGTAATCGGCAAGCACGTTCGCGGCCAGGCCGCCGACGGCGACGTACAGCAGCGGCCGCGTGTGGCCGATGCCTTCGCTGGTAAAGCGCAGCACGAAAAACAGGCACATGCCGGGCAGGCCCCAGGCGATGCCGGTGAGATACGCCTGCGCGGCCGGCACCACGGGCGCCGCCACGCCCAGCCAGATAAACGCCGGACCGGCCTCGCGCAGAAGCAGGAAGCCGAGCCAGCCGATAATCTGGCTCAGCCACAAGGTCTGGCGCACTTCGCTGCCCACCGCCCGCTCGTCACCGGCGCCAACCAGGTGGGCGACGGTGGGGCTCAACGCCATCAGCAGGCCCATCGAAAACAGCATCACCGGCACCCAGATCGTGCCGCCGACGGCGACCCCGGCGAGGGTTTCGGTGCTGAGCCGCCCGGCCATCAGCGTGTCGGTGAACTGCATGCCCTCGTTGGCGAGGTTCTGAATGATCAACGGCGCGGCAAGCGCCAGCAGCGCGCGCAGCTCGGTGCGCAGCGGCCGGACCTGATTGGCAACGGCGGGATTTAAGCGGGCGTCCATGTATTCGAGTGAGCGCTATGGCATCATTTGAAGAAACGCCCGCCGGGGCGCAGCAAGAACAACGAGCCCGGCGGGACCGACATCATACAGGAGGCTGCCATGGCCGATAATCTGCCCCGCCGCGTCGCCATCATCGGCGGCCTGCGCATCCCGTTCTCGCGCGCCCGCACCCGCTATGCGGAGTGCAGTAACCAGGACATGATGACCGCGACGCTCAAATCGGTGGTCGACCGGTACAACCTCAAGGGCGAGCACATCGGCGACGTGGCGCTCGGCGCCGTGATCAAGAAAGCCAAGGACTGGAATCTGGCGCGCGAGTCGGTGCTGGGTTGCGGCCTCGCGCCCTCGACCCCGGGCTACGACCTGCAACGCGCCTGCGGCACGAGCCTGTCGGCGATCATCCAGATCGGCCACAAGATCGCGCTGGGCGAGATCGACTCCGGCATCGGGGGCGGCACCGACACCGTATCGGATGTGCCGATCGTGTACAGCGACAAACTGCGCAAAATCATGCTCCGAAGCGCGCGCGCCAAAACCTTCGGCGACAAGCTCAAGCCATGGGCGGACCTGCGGCCCGGCGATTTCAAGCCGACGTTTCCCGGCGTGGTCGAGCCGCGAACCGGCTTGTCGATGGGTGAGCACTGCGAGCAGATGGCGAAGCGCTGGCGCGTGACGCAGCAGGAGCAGGACGAGCTGGCGCTGGCCAGCCACAAAAAAGCCGCGGCAGCCTGGGAAGAAGGCTTTTACAACGACCTGGTCGTGCCGTTCAACGGCGCCGAGCGCGACAACAACATCCGCGCCGACACCAGCATGGAGAAACTCGGCAGCCTGAAGCCGGTGTTCGACCGCAGCCCGAGCGGCACGCTGACGGCCGGCAACAGCACCCCCCTGACCGACGGCGCGAGTGCCGTGCTGCTGGCCTCTGAAGACTGGGCGCGGCAGCATGGTTTCACGCCGCTCGCGTACCTGAGCTTCGGCGAAGTTGCCGCTGTCGACTATGTCACCGGCCACGAAGGGCTGTTGATGGGGCCGGCCTACGCGGTGCCGCGCCTGCTCGACCGGGCGGGGCTGACGCTGCAGGACTTCGACTTCTACGAGATTCACGAGGCCTTCGCCGCGCAGGTGCTGTGCCTGTTCAAGGCTTGGGAGTCGGAAGAGTTCTGCCGCGAGCGCCTCGGCCGGGAACCGCTCGGCAGCATCGACCGTGACCGGCTGAACGTCAAGGGCGGCAGCGTCGCGATCGGCCACCCATTCGCCGCCACCGGCGCGCGCATCGTCGGCACGCTGGCCAAACTGCTGGCTGAAAAAGGCTCCGGCCGCGGGCTGATCTCGATCTGTACTGCCGGTGGCATGGGTGTCAGCGCGATCGTCGAACGGCCCTGACGTTCCTGCTCCCCTCTCCCCTCGGGAGACGGGCTGCTGGATGCTGAACCTTGCCGATTGGTAAGGCTGTTTCACTGGCGCCGCGGCGCACGCGCTGATACCGTGGCGCCCCGATGAACAGTCCGGAACCCGCTTCGTCGCCGCTGGGCGTGCTGCTGACCAATCTCGGCACGCCGGATGCGCCCACCGCGCCGGCGGTGCGGCGCTATTTGCGCGACTTCCTGTCCGACCCGCGCGTTGTCGACCTGCCGCGCGTCGCGTGGAACCCGGTTCTCTACGGCTTTATCCTGCCGCTTCGCCCGCGCCGCTCGGCAGCGGCCTACGCCAAAATCTGGCAGCCCGAAGGCTCGCCGCTGCTCGTACATTCGCTTGCCCAGCGCGACGCGTTGCAGGCGGCACTCGACGCGCGGCTCGATGAGCCCGCCGTCGTCGCACTCGGCATGCGCTACGGCAAACCATCGATTGGGTCAGCGCTCGACGAGCTGCGCCGGAAAGGCTGTCGCCGGCTGGTCGTGCTGCCGCTCTACCCGCAGTTCTCGGCCACCACGACCGCCTCGACATTCGACGCCGTGGCACGCGCCTTCAGCGGCTGGCGGGACCTGCCGGCGTTCAGCTTCATCAACGACTATTACGACCGGCCGGACTACATTTCCGCCCTGGCGGCCAGCGTCCGCGAATTTCGCGCCGCCCACGGCAGCGGCGGAAAACTGCTGCTGTCGTTCCACGGCCTGCCGCAGCGCAATGTCGATGCCGGCGACCCGTACGAACGGCAATGCCGGGAAACCGGCGCGCGTCTTGCCGCTGCCCTCGGGCTCGGCGACAACGAATGGATGATTGCTTTTCAGTCGCGACTCGGCGCCGCCGCCTGGCTGAAGCCTTATACCGCCGATACCGTTCGCGAATGGGGCCGTGCGGGCATCAAAACCATCGATGTCATCTGCCCCGGTTTTCCGGCGGATTGCCTGGAAACGCTGGAGGAAATCGCGATCCGCAACGGCGAATACTTCCGCGATGCCGGCGGCGATTCGCTGCGCTACATTCCCGCGCTGAACGCGCGCGACGACCATATCGCCGCGCTGGCAAATATGATCGAAAGTTATAATGTCCGATGATCGTTTTTTCACCCCAGCAAACAGCAAGCCCATGAAAGAATCCGACAAACCCGCCAACCCCTCGACCTCCGACAACGACGCCGCAGTCGATCGCGTGTTTGCGGAGGAACAGACGGCCAGCGATTTCGCTTTCGATAATCGCACTGCCGCGGTGTTCGACGACATGGTCAGCCGATCGGTGCCGTTTTACGAGGAAATGCAGCGGATGACGGCCGAACTGGCAGCCGACTTCGCGGTAAAGGGCACCAACCTGTTCGACCTCGGCTGCTCGACCGCGACGACGATGCTCTATCTCGACCCGCTGCTCGACCAGAGCGTGCGTTTCGTCGGCGTCGACAACTCGAAGGAGATGCTCGACCGGGCTGCAGAGAAGCTCGAGGAAAAAAAGATCAAGAGGCCATACGAGCTGAAGCACGCCGATCTGCATCACGATACGGTGGTGGAAAATGCCTCGGTCGTCATCATGCTGCTGTCGCTGCAATTCATGCGGCCGCTGTACCGCGAGCGCGTCATGCGCCGCATTTACGACGGCATGATCGAGAACAGCGCGCTGATCCTGATCGAAAAGTTGACCGTGGGCGACAGCCTGATCAACCGGCTGTTCATCCGCCATTACTACGACCTGAAGCGCCGCCGCCATTATTCCGAGATGGAAATCTCGCAAAAGCGCGAGGCGCTGGAAAACGTGCTGATTCCGTATCGCTACGAGGAAAACCGCGACCTGCTGCTGGACGCGGGCTTCCGCCACGTCGAGGCGTTCTTCCGCTGGTACAACTTCTGCGGCATGGTGGCGGTCAAGTGATGGCCGTTTCCCAGGCGCCGCGCCACTCCGCGGCGCTGGTGCGCTGCGGCCAGGTGCTGTTCCGCTACCGCAATATCGTCTTTCCGCTGATGCTGCTGATCCTGATGGTCACGCGCCGCCCGCACGCGGCCGCCGGCAGCGCCGCCGCCGATGTCTGGCTCGACGCGGCCGGTCTGTTCATCATCGCTGCCGGGCTCGTGCTGCGCGGCTGGGTAATCGGCCTCCAATACATCAAGCGCGGCGGTGCGAATAAAAAGGTGTATGCGGAAGGATTGGTGACCGGCGGCGTGTTCAGTTGCTCGCGCAACCCGCTGTACGTCGGCAACCTGATGCTGCTGGCCGGCCTCGTCGTCATCTTTAACGACGTGGTCGTGTACGTGGTGTCGATTCCGGTGGCGCTGTTTGCCTACCAGGCCATCGTCGCGGCGGAGGAAGATTTTCTGGGCGCCAAGTTCGGCCAGGCCTACGCCGACTATTGCGCCAACGTGAACCGCTGGATGCCCAATCCGCGCTGCCTGCTCGCCGCCAGCCGCGGTCAGCAGTTCGACTGGCCGCGCGTCGTCGGCGCCGACTACAACACCGCCTGGACCTGGTTTACGGCGGCGCTCGCCGTGATGATGTACGAGCGCGTTGCCGCGCCGGCCTGGCAAGCCGTGGCGCCCGATCTGACCGCGCTTTGGGTCAGCCTGATCGTGCTCTGCGCCGGCTACGTCGTGGCGTGGGTCTTGAAGAAAAAAGGCAAGCTCGGACGGCGCTGAGCGCCTCTCAACTCCCGCTCATCCGCCGGTGCGACTCGTCGAGAATGCGACAGAAAATATCTTCTACGATATCCGGTGACAGACCCAGCTCTTCGGCACGTTTGCGCACGCCGGCGACGATCGCGTCTTCGCGCGACTGAATCCGCATCGGTATCTCCTCACCGCGCTTCACCGCCGCCACCTGGTCAACCAGCCGCGCCCGCTCGGCGAGCAATTCCAGCAGCGCCTCGTCGACCGCGTCGATCAGCTCCCGCAGATCATCCAGCCGGACGGGGGTGTCGGGTCGATCGGTTCGGGCTTGCATCATCAACGGCCTTGAGCGGTGGGGAGAGCCGGTAAATTAGCCCCGGCAGGCGACGGATGCAAGGCACCGCAGGGCTGTCTGTATAATTCGTAACCTATGTGCCTTATCGCCATCGCCTGGAAAACCGACGCCGATTGGCCGCTGGTGCTCGTCGGCAACCGCGATGAATTCCATGCGCGGGCGACGGACCCGGCGAGTTTCTGGCGCGGCGCGCCCGACGTCATCGGCGGCCGCGACCTGGCGGCCGGCGGCTCCTGGCTCGGCGTCCGCGCCAACGGGCGCTTCGCGGCAGTGACCAATTACCGCGACCGGATTGATCCGCCGCCGGAAGCCCGCTCGCGGGGTCACCTGGTGGGCGATTTTCTGCGCGGCGAAATGGCGCCCGCCGTCTTCATGGCGGACGTCGCCGCCGAAGCCGACTGCTATGCAGGCTTCAACCTGTTCGTCGGCGACCGCGGCACGTTGATGTACTTCTCCAACCGCGGCGGTCAACCGCGTCAGCTCGCGCCCGGCCGCTACGCGCTCAGCAATGCCGCTCTCGATACACCATGGCCGAAGGTGCAACGGATGCGCGACGCATTCGCGCAGCAGCTTGACGAGCAACCGCCGCCGGATCCCGAAGCGCTGCTGGCGGTGCTGAACGATCGCACGCCGGCTCCGGACGCCGATCTGCCCGACACTGGTCTGCCGCGGGACCGGGAGCGACTGCTGTCGGCACCGTTCGTTGTCAGCCCGAGCTACGGGACGCGCGCATCGAGCGTGGTGATCGTGCGCGCCGACGGTCGAACGTCATTTACCGAACGCGGCTTTGACCCTTCGGGCGGGATATTGGAGACTCGACAGTTCGTCTTTCGCGTGGATCCAATGTAGGCCGGCCTGCGTTGTCTTGAACGCAGGGCGCCGACAACGAAGCCTGCGCGTTTGGCAATTTGCCAGCCCCAATTGAGACCACTGCAAATCGATAAGCAACATGCCTAAAACCTCTCCCTATGGAAGCTGGCGCTCCCCCATCAGCGCCGACCTGATTTGCGCCCAGGGCGACCGCCTCGCCGAGCCCCGCTTTGCCGATGGTGCGCTGTACTGGATCGAAAGCCGACCGGCCGAGGCCGGACGCTCGGTACTGGTGCGCCGCGAACCCGACGGTGCGATACGTGATCTCACCCCGGCGCCGTACAGCGTCCGCAGCCGGGTGCACGAATACGGCGGCGGCGCAGCGGCGATCGGCGACGGCGTCATCTACTTCGTCAACAATGCCGACCAGCGCATCTACAGCCATATCGCCGGCGCGCCGCCGGCGCCGCTGACGCCGGACAACGGCTGCCGCTACGCCGATCTCGAATACGACCGGGCCCGCCATCGGCTGCTGGCCGTCGCCGAGGACCATGACGAGGCATCGCGGACGCCCGTCAACCGGCTGGTCGAGATCGACTGCGACGGCGGCGCCGTCCGCACGCTGGCATCCGGAGCGGACTTTTACAGCACGCCGCGCGTCAACCCCGACGGGCGGCAGCTCGCGTGGCTGTCATGGAACCACCCGGACATGCCATGGGATGCGACGGCCCTGTGGCTGGCGGAGCTGGATGACGACGGCAATCCGGCAGCACCGCGCCTGATCGCCGGCGGGGAGGACGAGTCGATCTTCCAGCCGGCCTTTTCGCCGCGCGGCGTCCTGCATTTCGTATCCGACCGCACCGGCTGGTGGAATCTTTATCGCGTCGACGACGACGCCGCCGTCGAGCCGCTGGCGGCCAAATCCGCCGAATTCGGCCAGCCGCAGTGGCAGTTCAACATGCGCACCTACGGCTTCTCCGACGCCGAGACGGTCATAGCCTGCTACACGCAGGACGGTGTCTGGCATGTCGGCGAGATTGACGCCACCGGCCGCTTTCGCGTACTGCGTCTGCCGTATACGACGATTGAGCATCTGGATGCAGCCGACGGGCGGGCCGTGCTGCTCGCGGCGTCGCCGCGCGCGGCAGCCAGCATCGTGCTGCTCGACTGCGATACCGGCATCGCCACACCGGCGCGTGACGCCGACGCTGTCGATCTCGACGACTACATCTCGATCGCGCAGCCGCTGAGCTTCGCGACCAGCGACGGCGCAACATCGCACGCGCTCTACTACCCGCCGCACAATCCCGATTACGTCGCGGCCCGCGACGAGCGGCCGCCGCTGCTGGTTAAATGCCACGGCGGACCCACCGCGGCCGCCGACTCGAGCCTCGACCTCAAAATCCAGTACTGGACCAGCCGCGGCTTTGCCGTCCTCGACGTGAACTACCGCGGCAGCACCGGCTATGGCCGCCCCTACCGGCGACAACTGCACGGGCAATGGGGTATCGTGGACGTGACGGACTGCCTGGACGGCGCCCGTCATCTGGTCGACACGGGCCGTGCCGATCCGGCGCGTCTCGCCATTCGCGGCAGCAGCGCCGGCGGCTATACCGTCCTCGCCGCGCTGACGTTCCACGACGTCTTCACCGCCGGTGCCAGCTATTACGGCATCAGCGACCTGGAAACGGCGATGACGGACACGCACAAATTCGAGTCCCGCTACGGAGACCGGCTGCTCGGGCCGTGGCCGGCGGCGCGGGACACCTATCACCGCCGCTCGCCGGCGCGGCATGCCGCGCGCGTCAATTGTCCGGTGATTTTTTTCCAGGGCCTGAAGGATCGCGTGGTGCCGCCCAACCAGATGGACCGGATGGCGACCTCGCTCGGCGCGCGAGGCGTGCCGGTCGCGGCGCTGACATTCGCCGACGAGGCGCACGGCTTCCGGTCGGCAGCCGCGATTCGCGCGACGCTCGAAGCCGAACTGTATTTCTACGGCCGCGTGTTCGGGTTTGAGCCAGCGGACGCGCTGCCCGAGGTCGAAATCCGCAATGCCGACAAGCTTTCGCATTAATTCAATGTGGGCCGGCATAAGCGAAGCGTTGCCGGCAACACCGCTCCGCGGCTTATACCGGCCTACAAGAGCGACTCTGAAATCTCGATGACACTAAAGGCAAGGAAGCCATCAATAATCATTGCGCTGCTATGCGTCCTGCTGCTGGCCGCATTCGCCGCGCAGGCCGCCGAAGGCGTCGATGTCACCATCACCGGTCTCGACGATCCACTGAAGAAAAACGTCCAGGCGCTGCTCAGCCTGGTCAACGACTACCAGAATAAACAGCCGCCGGATGCAGTGGTCCGCCGGCTGTACGCGCGCGCACCGGAGGAAATCGGCACCGCGCTGCAACCGTTTGGCTATTACCAGCCGCGAATCGATTCGGACCTCACGCAGGTGGGCGGCAAATGGCTGGCGACGTTTCGCATCGACCCCGGCCCGCCGACACTGATCCGGACGCTGGAACTGCGCGTCACCGGACCGGGGCGCAATCTGGAAGCGGTTCAGACGGCGCTGGCCGGCTCAAAGCTCGCGGTCGACCAACGACTGCTGCAACCCGATTACGAGGATCTCAAGAAAGCGCTGCTCAACGCGGCGCAGACCGGCGGCTACCTCGACGCACACTACGTCGAACACAGGATTGCGGTTCGACCTGAACGGCGCGCGGCAGCTGTTCACCTGGTGCTCGCAACCGGTCCGCGCTATTACTTCGGACCGATCACGGTCGAACAGGACATCCTCGCGCCCACCTTCGTGCAGCGCTTCAACCCGATCGAGCCCGGCGACGTATTCTCCACCGACCGGCTGCTGGAGCTCGAACTGGCGTTGCGCGACAGCGAGTATTTCAGCCGTGTCACCGCCGACGTGCGCAAGGAGGAGGCGCGCGAGCGCCACATTCCGATAGTGCTGCACGCCAAGCCGTCGCCATGGGCGCGCTACATGACGAGCATCGGCTACGGCACCGATACCGGGCCGCGCGTCGGCATCGGCGTGCTGTTTCGCCACCTCAACCGACAGGGTCATCAGTTCAGTGCCAATGCGCGCGTATCGGCGATCAAGTCGACGCTGAGCGCGCAGTACAAGATTCCGGTCGGCGACGTGCGCACCGATTTTCTCGCTGCGAACGCAACGGCGCAGCAGATCGACATCAACGACTCGCATACCAAGCGCGCCGACCTCGGCTTCGAGCTGAACCAGATCTGGTTCGGCGGCCGGCGGCGACTGTACATCGACTACGACAACGAACACTTCTGGTTCGGCGAGGAGCCGCACCGGACGACGACGCTGGTGATTCCCGGCGTTACCTATACCCAGAAGCGCACCGACGATCCGCTGTTTCCGCGCAACGGTTACCAACTGACACTGGACGTCCACGGTGCGGCCGACGCGTTGTTGTCCGACACTTCTTTCGTTTCGGTCGACGCCGCCTGGCGGTCGGTCTACCCGCTCGGCGACGCCACCCGGCTGCTGCTGTACGGCGAGTTGGGCGCCATCAAGGCCTCCGATTTCCGTGCGCTGCCGCCGACGCAGCGCTTCTTCACCGGCGGCGCGCGCACGGTGCGCGGCTACGGCTATCAGGAACTGGCCCCGCGCGATTTCGCCGGCAACATCGTCGGCGGCCGCTACCTCGCTGTCGGCAGCGTCGAAGTCGATCACCTGTTCGTCGGCAACTTCGGCGGCGCGGTATTTCTCGACGCCGGTAATGTCAGCAACGAAGGCCTTCCGCAGCTCAGGCGCGACGTCGGCATCGGGCTGCGCTACCGCACGCCGATCGGCATGGTACGGCTCGACGTCGCGCGCACGCTGAACGATCCGAACGGCAATCACTGGCATCTGCAAATCAGCATCGGGCCGTACTTTTGAACCGCCGCGCAACAAAACGCTGGATCGTCGCCGCGATTGTTCTCGGCAGCACGGCCGTGGTCGTCTCTGCCGGCGCGTCGATATTCCCGACCCAGAAGCTGGCGTCATTCGTCGTCGAGCACGCAATCCCCGACAACATGAAAGTGCAGAAAGTGGAGGGTTCGCTGCTTGGACCGCTGACGCTGAAGGGGGTGACGATCGACACCCCGCGTGCCACGGTGCAGGTGGACCGGATTACCGCCGATTACGCGGCCGGCGCTTTATTCAAGGCGACGGTCGACGTCACCCGGCTGGAAATCGTGGGCGTCGACGTGGCCCTGCACGCGGGCCAGGCTGCACCGACGCCAGAGCAAAGCGGCCCGCCGCAGCTCAAGCCGCCGCTGTCGATCAAGCTTGAGGATGTCGAATTGCAGGGCGCGGTGATCCACGGCGCCGCCGGCCGCCAGCCGTTCGTCATCAAGACGGCGCAATTGTCGGGCGAGTTCACCAAGAAGAAACTGACGGTCGATCATCTGCAGGCACAGGGGCCGCTGTTCAACCTCAGCGGCCAGGCGAGCATCGTGCCGGACGGCGATTATGCGACGCAGGGGGCGCTCGAGTTCGCCTTGCGCCTGCCGGACTACGCGCGGGCGGCCGGCTCCGTCGTCATCGCCGGCAGCCTGCGCAACCTGCGGGTGACACTCGCGCTCGCGCCGCCGTATCACATGCAGGCGGCGCTGCTTGCCGATGCGCTCGCCCAGCCGGTGCACATGCGCGCGCAATTAACGCTCGACGCGATGCCGCTGCGCAAAGTGCATGCCGCGTGGCCGGCGATCACGCTCGACGCCACGGCGGAGGCCGAGGGTGCGCCGAAGGATCTGCAATACCGGCTGCGGAGCAAGCTCGACGGCAGCCGGTTCGGCACGCTCGACATCGCCGTTGACGGTGGGCTCCGCGGCCAGGTCGCGACGATCGACAAGCTCGCCGTCACCCGCCCCGACGCGCCCGCCCGGCTGCAGGCCAGCGGCCGCGTGAACATGGGCGGCGAGACGCCGAAGCTCGCACTGCGTGTCGGCTGGCAGGCGCTCGGTTACCCGCTGACCGGCCCACCGACCGTGACGCTGCCCCACGGTCAGGCGCGCGTCAACGGCAGCCTCAAGCAACTGCAGGCGGCCTGGCAGACGGCGATCGGCAAGCAGGGCCATATCGAAGGCACCGCCCGGCGCGATGGTGAGCAATTCGCCGTCAACGCGCAATGGCGTCAACTGCGGTGGCCGGGCGGCGGTGGGAAAGTCGCCAGTCCGCGCGGGACACTGCGCTTCGGCGGCACGCTGGCCCGATACCAGCTGAAGGTCGATGCGCAGATGAGCGCGCCGGGTCAGACCGAGGGGCACCTGATCGTGCGCGGCAACGGCGACGAAAATTCAATCGAAATAAGCAGAATCGACCTCAAGGCGCTGCAGGGTGAATTGACCGGCATCGCGCACGCGCAATGGAAGCCGGCGCTCGATGGCCAGATTCACCTGAGCGGCCACGGTATCAATCCGGGGCTGCTGATCGACGGCTGGCCTGGCAGCCTGGGGCTGAAGCTCGATGCCCGGGCCTCGCGCCAGCAGAATACGCTCACCGCCAGCGTTAAAACGTTGAGCGTCGACGGCACGCTGCGCGGCTATCCGGTGGCGCTGAATGCCGCGGCCGACTACCACAACAAGGTGCTGGAACTGCGCCAGTTTGCGCTGCAGTCCGGCCCCAGCCACCTGAGCGCGCAAGGGCGTATCGGCGACACGCTGGCCGTTGAATGGCGGATTGCCAGCCCGGATCTCGCCTCGCTGTATCCAAACGCGCAAGGCTCGCTCAACGGCCACGGCCGGATTGAGGGACCGCGCCGGCGGCCGCACATCATCGCCGCGGTGCGCGGATCCAAAGTTGAAGTGGCCCTGCACGGCACCGACTACGCGTTCAAGACGCTGAACGTCGACGCCGATGTCGACCTGCGCCGCCACCAGCGATCGCGCCTCCAGGTCGCGCTCGCCGACGGCACCGTCGGGCAGATCGATATTCAATCAGTGAAACTCGCCGGCCGGGGAACGCTCGCCGATCACCACCTGACGCTCACGGCGGATACCAGCCGCGGCGGCATCGATCTGGCCGCCACCGGCGGACTCAAGGATCAGCGCTGGCAGTTCACGCTGCAGAAAGCGCTGCTGCAATACCCGCAGCTCGCGCCATGGCAACTGGCGCAGCCGGGCCACGGCTATGTCGGCCGGCAATCGTTCGCCTTGTCGAAAACCTGTTGGACAACCGGTAACGCGAAGGCCTGCGTGCATGCCAAACGGACGCGGGACAAACTGGCCGGCGCATTTGACCTGGACGATCTTGCGTTCGCCTACTTCGCGCCGCTCACGCCGCCGACCGTCGGCGCCAATGGCAGCCTGAGCGCGCACGGCGAATTCGAGCGCGACGGCGGCGGGCTGCCGGCCGTGCATCTCACCGCCAGCACGTCGAAGACGGTGCTGCTGGCCAAGGTGCCGCCCGGAGAAAATGATGAGCAGGAGCAGGATGTGACCGCGCCGCCGCAGCGCGTCGTCGCCTTCGCGCCCAGCCAGATCAAACTCGACCTCGACCCGTCGGGCCTCAAGCTCGACGCGGCGCTGAAGCTGCTGAAACAGTCAGGCGGGCTGTTCCTGACCGCGCGGGTGCCTGGCGGGTCCAAAATGAATGGCACCCCGCTGCTCAAGCGCCCGCTCGACGCGACGCTGCGCACCGACATCCCCGACATCAGCTTCGTGTCGCGCTTCAAGCCAACCGCCGGCACCGTCGGCGGCCGGCTCGAAGGCACCATGCACGTTCGCGGCAGCCTCGCCGAGCCGGCGTTGCAGGGTCGCATTGCGCTGCGCGGCGGCCAGGCGCAACTGCCCAATGTCGGTCTGCACTTGCAGGACATCGGGCTGGTGCTGGCCGGACTGCCCGGAGGCGGCGCCTCGATTAACGGTAACGCGCGTTCGGGCGGCGGCACGATCGCGCTCGATGGCACCGCGAGCCTGATCGGCGACGCGCGGCACGCCGACATCACCATTCGCGGCGAGGACTTCCAGGCGCTCGGCAACACGCTCGGCAATGTCTACATCTCGCCTGACCTGCACATGACGCTGCGCGGCCAGACGATCGACCTGACTGGCATCGTCAAGGTGCCGAAAGCCCGCCTGACGCCGAAGGAAATTCCGCAGTCCGCGGTGGGGGTGTCGCAGGACCAGGTGATTATCCGGCCCGGCAAACAGGGAACGTCAGGCTTCGCGCATCACTTTAATGCCGACATCCGCCTGGTGCTCGGCGACGACGTGCACTTCAACGGCTTCGGCCTGAAGAGCCGGATTACGGGCAATCTCGAAATTGTAGAAAAAGGCAATCACCCGACGCAGGCCAGCGGCGAACTGAACCTCGTCAATGGCGAATACCGTGCGTACGGCCAGGGGCTGGTGATCGAACAGGGCACGTTGCTGTTCGCCGGCCCGATTACCGAGCCCGGCGTCGATATACGCGCGGTGCGCCATCCGGCCGAAGACATTACCGTCGGCGTATCGATCAGCGGCACCATCAAGCAGCCGCAATTCGAGCTGTTCTCCGACCCGCCGATGACGCAGGCGGAAACGCTGTCGTGGCTGGTGCTCGGCCGCCCGCTCGAAGGCACGTCCGATCAGCAGGGCTCGGCGTTGAGCCGGCTCGCGCTCGGCCTCGGCATCAAGCAGAGCAACAAGGTCGCGAAGAACCTCGGCGAAAGCCTCGGACTGGACACGTTCAGCATCAAGACGGGTTCCGGCGAAGCCGGTGCGGCGAGCAATGTCTACGAAGCGGCGCTGGTCATCGGCAAATACCTGTCGCCGCGGCTGTACGTGAGCTACGGCATCGGCTTGTTCGAGCCGGTCAACACCGTGCGGCTTGAATACACGCTCAGCAGCCGCTGGAAACTGGTCACCGAATCAAGCAGCGTGGCCAGCGGCGGCGACCTCATTTACACCCTTGAGACGCGCTGACGCGGACGCTCATCGAAGAATATCCAGCAGCCAGCCACGCAGATCGCCAACCTCCTCCGGGCACACCGCATGCTGCATCTCGTAGTCATGCCAATCAACCTTGAAGCCGGCGTCGGTCAGCGCGTCGCGGCTGTCGTGACCGAGGTCGGGCGCGACTACCGGATCAAGCGTCCCGTGCGCCATGAACACCGGCAGGTCCCGGTTCGCCGGCGCGGCCTCGGCGGCCAGCGCGCGGTTGGTCAGGCTGAATGTCGACAGCGCGATCAGCCCGGCCAGCCGCTCCGGATACCGCGGCGCCGTGTGCAACGCCACCGCCCCGCCCTGCGAAAAACCGGCCAGCACAATGCGGTCGGTCGGCACGCCGCGCTCGTTTTCCCGTCGGATCAGGTCGTGAACCCGCTGTTCCGACTCGTGCAATCCGTCGAGGTCAATCCGGGTACTTCGATCGAGCGACGTCACGTCGAACCAGGCCCGCATCGGGTAACCGCCGTTCAGGCTGACCGGCCGCACCGGCGCGTGCGGGAACACGAAGCGCACCGCCAGCACATCCGGCAGCCGCAGCTCCGGCACCAGCGGCTCAAAATCATGACCATCGGCGCCAAGGCCGTGCAGCCAGATGACGCTATGGCGCGCTTCGGCCGCCGGATTGATCTCGACGGCGTTCAAGTCATCAGTTTTGGTATCCATCCGCGAAGTTTATCAATGTCGGCCCGTTGTTTGCCGGCAACGCCGCTATGCGGCTTATGCCGACCGACATTGGTACAATCAACTTTAGCGAGCGCGACACGGTGAAATTCTGCCCGCCGTAGCCTGTCCTTCGGGATCGAGCGCGTTGTGGGGTTCATGGCAGGCCCCACCGCTCGCTCATCAATGTAGGCCGGCATAAGCGCAGCGTTGCCGGCAACCCCACCGGGCGCCACGCGCCCGGCACAACAACAAGAACAAATGAGCGACTACCGCCGCGTCTACAGAGAAAGAGGCATGTATTTCTTCACGCTGGTCACGCACCAGCGCCGGCCGCACTTCGCTACCCCAACAACGTCGATCTGCTTCGCGACGCATTTCGACACGTGCGAAACAAACGTCCATTCGATCTCTTCGCAATCGTCATCCTTCCCGATCACCTGCACTGCGTCTGGCGATTCACCGGTACTGACGTCGACTACTCGATCCGCTGGCAAATGATCAAAACCCGATTTACCCGAATGTCGAAGCTTCCGAAGCCGGTATGGCAACCGCGGTATTGGGAGCACGCGATTCGTGATGACGACGATCTTCGCCGGCATCTTGATTACATTCATTACAACCCAGTGAAGCATGGTTATGCGAAGGTACCAGGCGATTGGCAGTGGAGTTCGTTTGCGAAGTTCGTGCGGCAGGGGTGGTATGTCCCGGACTGGGGCGGCACAGCCGACGTTCACGGGATCGCGAACCTGGACTTTGAGTGAGATGCCGGCAACGCTGCGCTTATGCCGGCCTACATTTATTTTGACGGCGCCGGATGCGCCCTTGCGCTAATGCCCGAAACACTTCGCGCCATGAGCCCGCGCCTCGATGCCCGCATCGGCCACCACAATATCCAGCAAATGTAGGCCCGCATAAGGCCGAAGGCCGTTGCGGGCAATCCGCCGAATATGCGTAGCTCATTCGGCACGACATCGGCCCTTCCCAAAAGCTCGGTTACAATTGACGCGCCCGCAGCGAGATGCCGGCAACGCCGCTGCGCGGCTTATGCCGGCCTAAATTTGGAAGCGAACCATTTATGGAACTCACTGGTCAACACGTCCTCATTACCGGCGCGTCGCGCGGCATCGGCCGGGCGATCGCCATGGCCTTCGCGGCCGAAGGCGCGCGGGTGGCGGTGCATTACCGCTCCAATGCCAGGGCCGCCGATGAGACGCTCGCGGCACTGCCCGGCGGCGGGCACATCAACATCGCGGCGGATGTCTCCGATCCGGTGGACTGCGAGCGGCTGGTGCGCGAGGCGACGGAGCGGCTGGGTGGCCTCGATGTGCTGGTGAATAACGCCGGCATTTTCGAGACACGGCCGGTGCTCGAACAGAACTACATCGAATGGCAGACGGGCTGGCGCAGGACGCTCTCCGCGAATCTCGACGGTCCGGCGAACCTGTGTTTTCTCGCCGCGCATTACATGGCGGCGCATGGCGGCGGCCGAATCGTCAATATTTCCTCGCGCGGTGCGTTTCGCGGCGAACCGGTTGCGCCCGCCTACGGCGCCAGCAAGGCGGGCTTGAACGCGCTCAGCCAGTCGCTGGCGGTGGCGCTCGCGCCGCATAATATCTTCGTCGGCGTCGTCGCGCCCGGATTTGTCGCGACCGACATGACCGAGGCGCATCTGAGCGGGCCGCAGGGTGAGGCGATTCGCGCGCAGAGTCCGCTGAACCAGGTGGCTGGCGCCGACGAAATCGCCAAGGCGGTGCTGTTCCTGGCCGACCCGGAACTGCCCTCGGTAACGGGTGCCATTATCGACGTGAACGGCGCCTCGTATTTGCGCTCCTGAAACAAGGAATAGTCATGGATGCTCTTATTCGCGGCGGAGCCGTACTCCTGCTGATTGGTGCGGCGCTGGCCGTACCGGCCCCTTCCCCGGCAGCATCGCCGACACCGCCCGCCCGCGCAGCAGCCGCTCACTGTCGGCATCAAGGTCGCGCCGCCCTTCGTGATCAAGAACGGTGACGGCAGCTACACCGGGATCAGCGTTGAGTTGTGGCAGCAGGTTGCCGACAAGCTCGGCTGGCAATACCGCTTCGTGCAGACTGACCTGCAAGGCGTCATCGCCGGCACGCGCTCGGGGCGCTTCGACGTCGGCGTGGGCGCCGTCACGGTGACTGCCGAGCGCGAGCAGTTTCTGGATTTCTCGCATCCCTTTTACACCTCGGGTCTCGGCATTGCCGTGCCGCAACAGGACGGCATGGGTTGGTTGAACGTGCTGCGGAACTTTTTCTCGTGGCAGTTTCTGTCGATCGTCGTCATTCTGGCGCTGCTGCTGGCGGGCGTCGGCTTCGTCGTCTGGCTGTTCGAGCGCAAGCACAATCCGGAGATGTTTGGCGGCAAGGCGCGCCAGGGCATCGGGTCGAGTTTCTGGTGGGCGGCGGTAACGATGACGACCGTCGGCTACGGCGACCTCGCACCGCGTACGCTCGGCGGGCGGATCGTCGGCCTGATCTGGATGTTCACCGGCGTCATCGTCATTTCGAGCTTTACGGCGTCGATTGCGACGTCGCTGACCATCGGTCACCTGTCCGGTTCGATTCAGGGACCGAAAGATTTGCGCAACCGCACCGTCGCGACCGTGCCCGGCTCGACCGCGGCGGGTTATCTGCAACGCAACCAGATTCAGGCGCACACCTACTCAGATGTCGGCGATGCGCTGGCTGCGCTGGCGCGAGACGAGGTCGATGCGGTGGTTTACGACGCGCCGATCCTGCGCTACTACATTCACCAGAATTACGCCGACCGGCTGGGCGTTCTGCCACAAACGATCGAGCGTCAGGACTACGCGTTGATCATGCCGCGCGGCAGCAAGCTGCGTAAGCCGATCAACAAGGAACTGGTCGGGATAATTCAGCAGCCGGCATGGCCGCCGATTCTGAACCGCTACATGGGGCCGGAATGACATGACGCCGCTGGTGCTGTCGTGGAGCGGCGGCAAGGACGGCATGCTGGCGCTGGAGGCGCTGCGCGCCGGCGCTGACTATGACGTGGTCGCGCTGCTGACGACGCTCAGCCGCGAGCACGAGCGCATCAGCATGCACGGCGTGCGCGAGACGCTTCTGGATGCGCAGGCGGACGCGCTGGACCTGCCGCTGCGCAAAGTCTGGCTGCCGGAGAATCCGGACAACGACGCATACGGCGCGGCCATGGGGCGGGAGTTGGCTGCGCTGCGTGCGGACTGCATTAAACATGTCGCGTTCGGCGATCTCTTTCTCGCGGACATCCGCGCTTACCGGGAACAACAGCTGGCGACTGTTGACATGCGAGGTGTCTTTCCGCTCTGGCAACAGCCCACAGGCGACATCGCGAGGCGCTTTATTGATCGAGGCTACCGGGCGATTCTGACGTGCGTCGATACCGACGCGCTCGACGCGGCATTTGCCGGCCGCGACTACAACGAACGCCTGCTGGCCGATCTGCCGCCGGGCTGCGATCCGGCCGGAGAGAACGGCGAGTTTCACACCTTCGTTTATGACGGGCCGTTGTTTCGTCATGCGGTCTTGCTCACAAGCGGCGAGCGCATACTGCGGGATAACCGGTTTCAGTTCTGCGACCTGCTGCCTGCGGCCTGACCTGCATTGCCCCCTGTTGCGCAACCGGCGCGTTTTGGCCATCCTGTTGGCAGTGCTCAAACTGTGCCAGCGACCATGAACAACAAGCCGAAAATTACCCTGACATCGCTCGATGTCGAACGGCTCGAGGCCCTGCTCGACTCGCTGCCGGAGAACGCGTTTCCTGGCAAGGCGGCGCTGCAGGAGGAGCTCGATCGCGCCGACGTGGTCGAGCCCGGCAAGGTGCCGCCAACCATCGTGACGATGAACTCGACCGTTCGGTTTTCCATTCCGGACACCAAAAAGGAGTTCCGCCTGACGCTGGTGTACCCGAAAGACGTCGATGGCAAGTCGGACAAGATTTCAGTGCTCGCACCGGTGGGCAGCGCGCTGCTGGGGCTTTCAGTGGGCGACGAACTGGAGTGGCCGCGGCCCGGTGGCGGCGTGACACGCGTGCGGGTGGACGAAATCATTTACCAGCCGGAGCACGCGGGCGAACTGCACCGCTAGACGGCGCTTTCAGGCCGTGCGCTGCAGCCGCTTGCGGCAGGCGGCGGGCGTCTCGCCGTGAATCCGTTTGAACGCGCGCTGAAACGCTGCCGATGATTCGTAGCCGATGCTTTCGGCAATCGCCGCGACGCTGCGATGGCTGTCGCGCAACTGGCGCGCGGCCAGCACCAGCCTCCAGCGCGCCAGGTAGTGCATCGGCGGCTCGCCCAGCAGCGTGCTGAAGCGGCCCGCCAGTGCCGACCGGGACAGGGCCACTTCGCCGGCAAGTTCGGTGACAGTCCAGGGATAACACGGCTGCTCGTGCATCAACGCCAGCGCCTTGCCGATTACCGGGTCGCGCAATCCCGCCAGCCAGCCGGCGTCATCCGGCCCCAGCCCGACCATGTAACGGCGCAACGCCTCAACGAACAGCAGCTCCGCCGCGCGCAGCCGTGAGCTGGCGGCACCCGCGCCTTCCGAGATTGCTTCATGGACCGCGTACTCGATCAGGCTTTCGAGGTCCGGCAGGCCCTGCCCGCCGCGAAATGACAACCGGAACAACGGCGGCAACGCGGCGAACAGCGGCTCGAAATCCGTCTGCTCGCAAATCAGAAAGCCACACAGCAACTGCGTCGAGCCGCCTTCCCCGCCGAACGTCACGTCACGCAGCTTGAAAATCGGCGTGCCATGCAGCATCTCGGCCGTCGGCACCGGCTTGCGGCCCGGCTCATCGGCCAGCACATGAACATCGCAACGTGGCAGGACGACCGCGTCGCCGGCCGTCAGCCGCTGCGGCGGCCCGGATACGCGCTGAACCCAGCAACTGCCTCGAATCACGACGTGAAAGACCGTAACCCGCCGCACCGGCATCGGGAACTGCCGCATCACGCTGTCCGTACCCGAGCTGATGAGCGCCCACGGCGCGCCCAGCGAGGCGCGAAACAGCGCCGCGCCGCTCAGCCGGATGACCTGGAGCACATCGGATAGCACGTCCATCTGGCGGATCCTCCACCGCTGGCGTTTCGAGCATATTTACAAGAGTTTAGAACATTGTCCCCGAAAGGCCAGCGCGCCAGACTTTCCGGCAGTTGAGAACACGGAGAGCGGCCATGGGACGAGCCATTATCGCGCTGTACGGCGCGCTGAGTTACCTGGTTTTCTTGATCACCTTTCTGTACGCCATCGGCTTCGTCGGCGATTTGTTCGTGCCAAAAACGATCGACTCGGGCACCGCGGCCACCTCGACGGCGGCGGCCTTCGTCATAGACGTGCTGCTGCTCGGCCTGTTCGCGGTACAGCACAGCGGCATGGCTCGGCGCGGCTTCAAGGGCTGGCTGACCAAAGTCGTGCCCCGGGCGGCGGAGCGCAGCACTTACGTGCTGCTGTCGAGCGCGGCGCTGATCCTGCTGTTCTGGCTGTGGCAGCCGCTGCCGGGCGTGATCTGGCAGGTCGAGTCGCCGGCCGGACAGCTCGGGCTGTACATCCTGTACGCGCTCGGCTGGCTGATCGTGCTGACCGGCACGTTCATGATCAACCACTTCGACCTGTTCGGCCTGCAGCAGGTCTGGTTGAACCTGCGCGGCCGGTCGAGCCCGCCGTCGGAGTTTCGCACCACGCTGTTCTACAAGGTAGTCCGCCACCCGCTGATGCTCGGCTTCGTGATCGCGTTCTGGGCGACGCCATACATGAGCGTCGGGCACCTGCTGTTCTCGGTGGCCACCAGCGGCTACATCCTCGTGGCGCTGCAACTGGAAGAGCGCGACCTGGTCGCCGCGTTCGGCGACACCTACCGGGACTACCGCCGCCGCGTACCGATGCTGCTGCCGTTGCCACACCGGCGGCCGAAAGCAGCGGTTGATCTGGGGAAAATGAGGAAGAGCTGATATGGAGACACTGACTGCTGAAAAGGCGGATGAGACGGTGGGCACGACATGCTATCGCGGGAGCTGCTTCTGCGGGGCCGTCCGGTTTACGATCACGGGCGAACCGGCGGGCACGGGCTACTGCCATTGCGATTCATGCCGCCACTGGTCGGCCGGGCCGGTTAATGCGTTCACGTTATGGAAGCCGGATGCCGTGAACGTCACCAGCGGCGCTGACAACATCGGCACGTACAACAAAGGCCCCATCAGTTTCCGCAACTGGTGCAAGACCTGCGGCGGACATATCTTTACCTGGCACCCGACCCTGGGTTTGATAGATGTGCCCGCAGCCGTCATCGACAATTTCCCGTTCAAGGCCGGTGTCCATGTGAACTACCAGGAAGCGGTCCTGCCGATGCGCGACGGCGTCACCAAGCTGAAGGATTTCCCGGTGGAACTGGGCGGCTCCGGCGAACAAATGCTTGAATAAAAGGAGGATGACGATGGCTGATCATGAGATATACAACATGCCGCGCCGGCAATTCATCGGCTGTCTTGCCGGCGGCGGCGCCGCCTTGGCGCTGGGCGGGCTGTTGCCGTCGGCGGCAGAAGCCGCCGCCGTGGCAACGCCCCATCCCCACGCCGGCCAGTGGGACGAGCGCTGGCTGAGGCGGATTGACGGGCGCCACCGGCAGGTTTTCGATGCGGTCTCGGTTGGGGACGAGATGCTGATCTTCGGCGTCAACTACATCGACACCAACAAGCTGGCGTACGACCTTGCCGATAACGACATCACGACCGTTATCGTCTTGCGCCACATGGCGATCCCGATGGCATTCTCCGACGACATCTGGCGGCGGTACAAGCTGGGCGAGATGCTCAAGGTCACCGATCCGCGCACAGGAAAATACGCGGCCCGCAATATTTTCATCAAGCGCCGGCCGGGCGAAATGAAATTCCCCGACGCCGCCGTCGACCTGCTTCAGCAACGCGGCGTCATCTTCACCTGTTGCAGCGTCGCGGTAACAGTCGCAAGCGGAATGACCGCCGCGCGAGCGGGCGTGTCGAAGGAAACCGCAAAGCAGGAATGGATCGAAGGCTTGCTTGAAGGAATTACGTTGGTACCGTCAGGCGTACTCGCAGTCAATCGGGCGCAGGAGAAAGGCTGCACGTACTGCTACGCCGGGTAAGGGCACGCTTTCCCGCTGACAGTGGATGCCGGTTCTAAGCCAGCAACCGCTCCGCTACGTCGCGTGAACACCGGACGTGCAGATGATGCGGACCGGGCAAATGTTCAACGCGAATATCGGGCACGCAAGCTGCGCGCGCGGCCATGAGTCCGGATGGCAAATACGGCGTCGCAGGCTCTGCCAGCAAAAGCACCGTGGTCGCCTCGATTCCGGCAAGCACTCGCCGTATCTGCGACTCCTCGATACGCAGCGGCGTCCTCAAGCGCAAACGAGCATCGCTGCGCCACACATAGCCGCCTCCAATCTCGCGCAGATTGCGCTCGACGATGGGACGTGCTTCATCCGCATCCAGATCGCTCGCCGC
>DASSNT010000071.1:0-26696 GCA_035701285.1 Gammaproteobacteria bacterium
ACGCCGATGTCCCAGCCGTAGGGAATAACACCGATGCCGCCGAAATGGCTGGAGCCAAGATACGACAGCACTGCCATTACAAACAGGTAGACAATCAGCCAGATGCCGTAGCGAACGGTGCCCATGTTCACGCGTCCAGCCAGGCCATAGCCGATGTAAATCAGCACGCCGATGAACAGGATGCCGAGCGTCAGGCCGGTGGACGGCCAGCCTTCCCAATACAGCAGAAACGACGCCAGAATAAACGCGAGCGGATTGAACAGCCCCACCAGCGGCAGCCGGAACGGCCGCTTGACGTGCGGCGCGATCTTGCGCAAGCCGCCGCAGGAGACCGGGCCCATCGCGTAGGCGACCATGAAGGCCACATTGGCCGCGGTTATCAACGCGCCGTAGCCGCCCTCCGACATCAGCAAAAAGCCGATCTCGACCAGAAAACAGACGCCGAGTCCCCAGCCCGGCGTGCCGCGCCTGGCGTTCAGCTTGAGAAAGATCTGCGGCATGCTCTTGTTTTCCGCCATCGTGTAGAGCACGCGCGGCACCGCGCCGGTGTTGGTGGCGTTGGGGCCGTTGGGCGACAGAATGCCGTCGAGGAACAGAATGAACGCGAGCGTGCCGATGCCCGCGGCGATCAGCATGTCGTAGAGCGGCGCCGACAGGTCCGCCAGTGTGTGCCATTGGCCCTTGACCACGCCGTGGCCGGCGAGGCCCTGCCAGTCGATGCCGCCGACAAACACCGCCGCAATCAACACGTAAGTGACCATCGCGATCAGCACCGTGCAGATCAGCGCCAGCGGCAGATCGCGCCCCGGATTCTTCGCCTCGGCGCCGAAATCCAGCGCCTGACGAAAGCCGGTGTAGGCAAACACGGTCGCGGCGGTGCCGAGAAACAGGCCGGAGGCGCCGTAAGGCGCGAAGCCGCCATAGGCGGTAAAGTTCACCGGGTCGAACACCATGATCCCGCCGATCACGATAAACAGCACGATCGGGATGTACTTGATGCTGGTGACCCAGTTCTGGAATATGCCGAGATACTTGACGCCGACGTAGTTGAGCAGCGCCAGCAGGCCAAGCAACGACACCGCGACGAACAGCCCGAGACCGGTCAGGTGCGTGACGTCGATATTATGAATCTGCTCGGTGTAAGTGAACTCAGGTACGTAGGCCGACGCGTAGCGCGTCACCGCCACCGCCTCGGCGGGCGGAATGATCACATAGGAGATAAAGGCGGCCCAGCCGCCGATATGACCGGTAAAGCTGCCGTGCGACAGCTGCGGATACAACGCCACCGCGCCGGCCGCCGGCCAGGCCGCGCCCAGTTCGGCGTACACCAGACACACGACCAGCATGATCAGCCCGGCGATCACCCACGCCACCAGGCTGATCGGCCCCGCGGCGGCCGCGACCACGCTTGGCAGCAGCAGCCAGCCTGAGCCGATCACCGTGCCGAGGCTCATCGCCAGCAGGGAGAAGAAACCGAGGTCTTTTTTGAATTCCCCCGCCGACGCGTCCGTTTCCGTCATGTAATGTCCTTGCGGCTATCGAGCGCTAACGCTCGCACGGAATTTGTCGGCAGGTCAACCAGCCGCAGGGGAAGCGGCTACAGGATGTAGCGACTCAGATCCTCGTCCTGGATCAGCTCGCCGATGTGTTCATCGACATAGGCGCGATCGACTGTGACAGTCTGGCCGCTACGCTCGGAGGCTTCGAACGATACCGTTTCCAGCAGTCGTTCCATGACCGTATGCAGCCGACGCGCGCCGATGTTCTCGGTGCGCTCGTTGACCTGGTAGGCGACTTCGGCGACGCGCTGAACACCATCCTCGGTAAAGCTCAGGCCGAGGCCCTCGGTCGCCATCAGGGCCGCGTACTGATCCGTCAGCGACGCGTCCGGCTCCGTCAGGATGCGCACGAAGTCTTCGGCCTTGAGCGCGTCGAGTTCGACGCGGATCGGCAGCCGGCCCTGCAGCTCGGGAATCAGGTCGGACGGCTTGGCGACATGAAACGCGCCCGAGGCGATGAAAAGGATGTGGTCGGTGCGCACGATGCCGTACTTGGTGGTGACGGCCGAGCCCTCGACCAGCGGCAGCAGATCGCGCTGCACGCCTTCGCGCGAGACGTCGGCGCCGCCGCCGATCTCGCCGCGGCGGGCAACCTTGTCGATTTCGTCGATAAAGACGATGCCGTTCTGCTCGACGTTTTTCAGCGCGGCGAGCTTGATATCTTCGTCGTTGACCATCTTGGCCGCTTCTTCGTCCGTCAGCAGCTTGCGCGCCTCGCCGACTTTCAGGCGCCGCTGCTGCGTCTTGTTGCCGCCGATATTCTGGAACATGTTCTGCAACTGGCTGGTCATTTCCTCCATGCCCGGCGGCGCCATGATCTCGACGCCGACCTGCATCGCGCGCATTTCGACGTCGATTTCCTTGTCGTCCAGTTCGCCGTCGCGCAGGCGCTGGCGGAACTTCTGCCGGGTGGCGGAGTTTTCCGCCGGAGCCTGCGGCTCGTTGGCAAAGCCGACGGCATTAGCGCGCGGCAGCAGCGCGTCGAGAATGCGTTCCTCGGCGGCTTCCTCGGCGCGGTGGCGCACCTTGTTCATCTCGATCTCGCGCGTCATCTTCACCGCAATATCCGCCAGATCGCGAATGATCGAATCCACTTCGCGCCCGACGTAGCCGACTTCGGTGAACTTCGTCGCCTCGACCTTGATGAACGGCGCGCGCGCGAGCCGCGCGAGGCGACGCGCGATTTCGGTCTTGCCGACGCCGGTCGGACCGATCATCAGAATGTTCTTCGGAGTGATCTCGTTGCGGAGATTTTCGTCCACTTCCATCCGCCGCCAGCGGTCGCGCAGCGCGATGGCTACCGAACGCTTTGCCGCCGACTGGCCGATGATGTGTTTGTCGAGTTCCTGGACGATTTCGCGGGGGGTCATTTGCGACATGATGTGAATCCGATCTTATGAGTCCGTGTAGGAGCGAGCGCTGCTCGCGATTGAATGCTTCGCGGCCGGCGGCCGCTCCTACAATTCTTCAACCACCAGCTGGTGGTTGGTGTACACGCAGATATCGGCGGCGATGTTGAGGGCTTTTTCGCAGATCGTGCGGGCGTCCATGTCGCTGTTCTCGGCCAGCGCGCGCGCCGCCGCAAGGGCAAAGCTGCCGCCGGAGCCGATCGCCATGATGTCGTATTCGGGCTCGATCACGTCGCCGGTGCCGGAGATGATGAAGCTGTCGGTCTTGTCAGCGACACACAGCAGCGCCTCGAGCCGGCGCAGAATCTTGTCGCCGCGCCAGTCTTTCGCCAGTTCAACCGCGGCGCGCGTCAAGTTGCCGCTGTGGGCGCGCAGCTTGTCCTCGAAGCGTTCAGCCAGTGTGAACGCGTCCGCCGTGCCACCGGCAAACCCGGCCAGCACCTTGCCGTCGAACAGGCGCCGCACCTTGCGCGCGTTGCCTTTCATGACGGTGTGCTGCATCGACACCTGGCCATCGCCGGCCATGACGACCTGGTCGCCGCGGCGGACCGAAAGAATGGTTGTTCCTTCGAATTGTTGCATGAGTGCTCCAGCTTGGATTAGTCGCTAGTGGCTAGCCGCTAGTAACTAGCGACTAGCGACCTTTCTTCTTAGCCCTTGGATGCGCTTCATCGTATATGCGGGCCAGATGCTGGAAATCAAGGTGAGTGTAGATCTGGGTGGTGCTGAGGTTGGCGTGGCCGAGCAGTTCCTGCACCGCGCGCAGGTCGCCGCTGGATTCGAGGACATGGCTGGCGCAGGAGTGGCGCAGCAGGTGAGGATGCACATTGGCCGCCGCGCCCTGGCGCCGCGCCCACTGCTTGACGCGGTTCTGCACCGTGCGCGGCGTCAGGCGGGTGCCGCGCCGGCTGACGAACAGTGCCGGCTCGTCGGCCGCCGCCCATTCATGGCGCAGCTTGCGCCATTGGACCAGCGCCGCACGGGCCCGGCTGCCGACCGGCACGACGCGCTCCTTGCTCCCCTTGCCGGTCACCCGCACCGTGTTGTCGTCGGCCAGCGCATCCAGATCGAGCGCGACCAGCTCGGCAAGGCGCAGCCCCGACGAATAAAGCAGTTCCATGATGGCGTAATCCCGCACGGCGGTGGGGTTGTCCGGCGCCGCCTCCAGCAACTGCGCCATCTGGTCGGCATCCAGCGTGACCGGCAGATGCCTGGGCAGCTTCGGCATCGGCATCTCGTGTGCCGGGTTGTGGCGCACCAGGCGCTGCGAGTTCAGCCAGCCGTAGAACGTGCGGATCGCCGCGAGGCTGCGGCGCAGGCTGCGCGGCGCGGCGCCGCGCCGATGACGCTGGGCGATGTAGGAACGCGCCGCGCCGTGGTCGAACGCGGCCCAGTCGTCGACGGCCTGCCGGTCGCACCAGTCGACCAGCGCATCGAGATCGCGCCGGTAGGCCGCGACCGTATGCGGCGACAGATTCCGGTCGCGCAGGTGAGTCAGAAATTGCGCCAGCTGTTCGCGGGCGGCTTGCTTCATCCGTTGATAATGGAAGCGAGCGCCTGTTCCGTCAGCTCGCCGATGCGGGTCAGGAAAGCCGTGCCCAGGGTCGGGCTGAAATGCTCCGCCTTTTCGCTGCCGAGCGCGAGCATGCCGAAGCGCGCATGGCTGCCGACCGGCACCAGCGCCGCCGAGGCGATGCGGGCGGCATGCTCGGCGAACAGGAACTCGAGCTGCGCGGGCCGCAAACGACCGCAAAAAGCCTTGTCTTCGTCCAGAAAACGCTTGAACTTGGCGAGATCGTCGCGCTCGACCCGCTCGACGTTGTCCAGCCCGAGCCTCTCCGGCTGACCGGTGAACAGCAGCAGCCGTATCCGGTCGGCGCCGAACCGGGTGCGCAGGCTGTCTTCCAGCACCCGTATCCGATCGCCCGGCTCATCCGCGCCCAGTAGCGCGACCGACAGTTCGTGCAGGCGCTCCAGCACCGAATCGTTTGACCTTGCGACTTCGACCAGGTCCACCAGCCGTCGCTCCAGCGTCCGGTTCTGATTGCGCAGCAACTCCACCTGGCGCTCGATCAGCGAGACCGCCTCGCCGGTCGGGTGAGCCACCTTGAGCTTCATCAGCAGCGCGGTATGGCGCTCGAAAAAGTCCGGGTAGGCCAGCAGGTAGTCGGCGACGGCGGCCTCGTCAATGCGGGTGGCGCGGTTGCCTTCCGGCTTGAACGCCGGGGCTTTGCGTTTCGCTTCGCTGTCGTTGCTCATAGTTCAATTCGACCCTCAAAAACAGGGGTTGCGGGACCCGTCAGCCACACGAACTCACCCGGTCCCGCCCATTCGACGACCAGGTCGCCGCCGGCCAGGCTGACGGTGACGGGAGATTGGAGCCGGCGGGCAGCGATGCCCCAGACGGCGGCCGCGGCCGCACCGGTTCCACAGGCCGGCGTTTCGCCGGCGCCGCGTTCATAGACCCGCAACCGGCAATGATCCGGCGCGAGCACCTGAAGAAAGCCGACGTTGACGCGGCGCGGGAAGCGCGGATGGCGCTCGAGCTGTGGCCCGAGATTCGCGACTGGCGCGTCGTCGACGTCCTCGACTTCGATGACGGCATGCGGATTGCCGACCGACAGCGCGCCGATCGCCAAGTTTTCATCACCGGCCTCGATCTCGTAGGTGATCGCCTCGGCCGGTGCATCGAACGGCAGGTCCGCCGGCGCAAAATGCGGCACGCCAAGGCTGATACTGACGTCGTCATCAGCCACACGCGCCGTCACCGGCCCGCCGGCGCTTTCCATCCGGATTTCGGGGCCGGGCGCGAGACCATGATCGGCGATGTAGCGCGCCAGGCAGCGCGCCCCGTTGCCGCACTGCTCGACCTCGCCACCGTCGGCGTTGAACACGCGATAGCGCAGCGGCTCTTTTGCAGTGTCGAGAAGCAGCAACTGGTCGCAGCCGATGCCCAAACGGCGGTCGGCCAGGCGGCGGATGGTGAGTTCGTCGAGCGGGCGCGCGAGCGTGCTGACGTTCAGGACGACGAAATCGTTACCGAGCCCATGCATCTTGGCAAAGGCGGCTTCGCGCCGGGGCGGCGCGGACTGCACGGCCGGTTCAGATGACATTGCGCGTTATGATCGGAACGCCTTCATAGCAATGACCCTATTATAAACACGTTCGGACGCCAAGCCGGGCGATTCCTTCCGCCGGCCGTTATACTCTTTAGTGCCGCTAATCTTCATCGCCACGGACGGCGTGTATGGCCATAGCCCTCAAAATCCTCAAGTGGACCGGCATCGCGCTGGGCGTGCTGATTGTCCTCATCGTTCTGCTGCTCGCGTTTTTCCCGTGGAACTGGTTGCGCGGGCCGATCAATCAAATCGTGTCGGACCGGTTGCACCGCGAATTCGCGATCAACGGCGACCTGCATGCCAATCTCCTGTCGCTGACGCCCTACATCAGCATCGAAAACGTCGAGCTGGCCAATGCGTCGTGGAGCCGGCCGCCGAAAAACATGCTGTCGATCCAGAAGGCGGAGTTCCGCATCAGCCTGCCAGCGCTGCTGCACGGCGATATCGTGATTCCGGAAATCGCGCTGTCTCACCCGAACATTGACCTCGAAATCAACGCCGACGGCCAGCGTAACTGGGTATTCAACCCCCGCGAGGCCAAGCGCCCCCAGCCGCCGCCGATTCCCGAGATCCACCTGTTGACGATCAACCAGGGTTCGATTCGCTTCCAGGACGCCCCGCACAAGACGGACGTGACGCTGCATCTCTCCGCCTTCGCGCCGGGCTCGCCGGAGCATCAAGGCTACGGTATGAAGTTCGATGCCAACGGCACCTACAAAGGCGTCGACTTCGACGCCGACGGTCACGGCGGACCGGTCCTGTCGCTGCAGGATCCCAAGCGCCCCTACCCGCTCGAACTCACGATGAGCGCGGGCAAGACGCGCGGCACGATCCGCGGCACCATCACCAACCTGACCAAGCCGCGCGCGATGGACGTCGACTTCAAGCTCAGCGTGCACGGCCAGGACCTCTCGGTGCTGTACCCGCTCCTGCACGTGACGCTGCCGCCGACGCCGCCATACCGGGTGACCGGCCATCTGCAGCGCCACGGCGACACCTGGACATTCAAGGATTTCGAAGGTCACATCGGCTCCAGCGATATCGAGGGCGGCGTCGCCTTTACCCGGACGGGGCCGCGGCCGATGCTGCGCGGCCATCTGAAATCGACGCTGCTCGACCTCAAGGACCTGGGCGGCCTGGTGGGTGCGCAGCCGAACGCCGCGCCGGCGGAGAGCCACGCGCACGCGATGCGGCAGATGGAAAACAAAGAGCGCGCGAGCGGCGATAACGTGCTGCCGAACACGCCGTTCCATCTGAAGCGGCTGCGCACCATGGACGCGGACATCTGGTTCAACGGCAAGGAAATCCGCGGCCGGAAGTGGCCGTTGAACGACCTCAAGCTGCACATCACGCTGGACGATGGCCTGCTGACGCTCGACCCGGTCGACTTCGGCGTCGCCGGCGGGCAGGTGATCGCGACCGTCGTACTCAATGCGCGGGGCCAGCCGATCCAGGCCCGGGCGCAACTTGAGCTCCAACACCTGCAGCTTGCCACGGTCGCCCCGTCGATCGCGCTGATGGAAGGCAGCGAGGGCGTGTTCGGCGGGCGCGCACACCTCTCCGGCAAAGGCAACTCGGTGGCGACGCTACTCGGCACCATGAACGGCCATGTCGCCTTCGTGCTGACCAACGGCCGGATCAATCAGGAACTGGTCGAGTTGGCGGGTATCGACGCCAGCCAGTTCCTGGGGCTGCTGGTCAGCGGCGGCGACATCATCCCGATCCGCTGCGGCGTCGGCGACTTCGTCGTCAACGACGGCCTGATGAAGATCAAGGTGCTGGTCTTCGACACCACCGACACAAACATCCATGCCGGCGGCATGATCAACTTCGCCAACGAAGCGCTGCGCGTCACGATTCGTCCGATCCCCAAGGACTTCAGCATCGGCAGCGCACGCGGGCCGATCACAATCGCCGGCACCCTGGGCAGCCCGTCCATCAGTCCCAGCGGTGAAACCATCGGCCGCGCGGCCGCGGCAGCGCTGCTGGGCCTCGCCGCCGGGCCGCTGGCGGCGCTGATCCCACTGATCGAAACCGGCCCCGGCCACAACGCGAACTGCCAGGCGCTGATCCAGCAAGCCCGGCGCGACGCGAGCAAAGCGCCGATGCAGCAGCCCTGATCCGGCCGTCGCGCCCGCCGGACCGCGTCCGGCTGTACAATGCTGGGCCATGCAATACCAGGACCTGCGCGACTTCATCCGCCAGCTTGAGGCGGCCGGCGAACTGAAACGGGTCGGCCTCGAGATCGACCCGCATCTCGAGATGACCGAAATCTGCGACCGCACGCTTAAGGCAGGCGGCCCGGCGCTGCTGTTCGAACGTCCGAAGGGGCATTCGATGCCGGTACTCGGCAACCTGTTTGGCACGCCGGAGCGCGTCGCGCGGGCGATGGGGCAGGATTCGGTCGCGGCGCTGCGCGATGTCGGCCGGCTGCTGGCAACGCTGAAATCACCCGAGCCGCCGGCGGGGCTGCGCGACGCGTGGAGCAAGCTGCCGCTGTTCAAGCAGGTGCTGGCGATGGCGCCGAAGATGGTGCGCGACGCGCCGTGCCAGGCGCACCGGATCGAGGGCGACGCGGTCGATCTGGCGAACCTGCCCATCCAGACCTGCTGGCCGGAAGACGCCGGCCCGCTGATCACCTGGGGCCTGGTGACGACACGCGGGCCGCACAAGCCGCGCCAGAACATGGGCATTTACCGCCAGCAGGTGATCGGGCCGAACAAGCTCATCATGCGCTGGCTGGCGCACCGCGGCGGGGCGCTCGATTTTCGCGACTGGCAGCAGGCGCACCCGGGCGAGCCTTTCCCGATCGCGGTCACGTTGGGGGCCGACCCGGCGACGATCCTCGCGGCCGTCACGCCGGTGCCGGACACCTTGTCCGAGTACGCCTTCGCCGGGCTGTTGCGCGGCGGGCGTACCGAACTGGTCCGCTGCGTCGGCAGCGAGCTGGAAGTGCCGACGAGCGCGGAAATCGTGCTGGAAGGCGTGATTCATCCGGACGAGACGGCGCCGGAAGGGCCGTTCGGCGACCACACTGGCTACTACAACGAGGTCGAGCGCTTCCCGGTGTTTACGGTCGAGCGCATCACCCATCGCGACAATCCGATCTACCACAGCACCTATACCGGCCGCCCGCCGGACGAGCCGGCCGTGCTCGGCGTGGCGCTGAATGAAGTGTTCGTACCGCTCCTGCAGCAACAGTTCCCGGAAATTGCCGACTTTTACCTGCCGCCGGAAGGCTGTTCCTACCGGATGGCGGTGGTCAGCATGCGCAAGGAATACGCCGGCCACGCCAAGCGCGTGATGTTCGGCGTCTGGTCGTTCCTGCGCCAGTTCATGTACACCAAGTTCGTGATCGTGACCGACGAGGATGTCGACGTGCGCAATTGGCAGGATGTGATCTGGGCCGTCACCACGCGAATGGACCCGGCGCGCGACTGCGTGATCGTCGACAACACGCCGATCGATTACCTTGATTTCGCCTCGCCGGTGGCGGGGCTGGGCTCCAAGATCGGCTTCGACGCCACGAATAAATGGCCGGGAGAAACAAGCCGCGAGTGGGGCCGGCCCATCCGGATGAGCGATGATGTCAAAGCGCGTGTGGATGAGATTTGGGGGGAACTCGGAATCGGTTAGTACACCGCCGGTTTTGTTCCTGTTCGCTACCGGGCACCCTCACCCCAACCCTTCTCTCGAAGGGAAAGGGGAGCTAAAAAATATGCCGGCCAGGAAGGCCGGCTCTTAACCCGCGATTTGAGCGCAGCCGAAGATCGGACCAAAAATGGGGGAAACAAGGAGCAGTGTCCGAGCGCAGGAACGCGCGAGTTCTGCTCCGGCCCCCATTTTTGGTCCGATCTTCGGGAAGTCCAAAGTGCAGGGATGCACTTTGGACCAAGCTCCATGAGCAATGGTTTTGGTGACTTTTGCCGAAACAAAAGTCACCCGGCCGCCGGGCCGGAAACCGGCACCCAATCAATCCGCCACCGAAGGTGGCGCAAAACCTCAGCGCTATAGGGTCTATACTTAGCCGAGCAAGCGGCAAACAGGAGACATCATGCGCACGATCATGGTCATGAACCCGAAGGGCGGCTGCGGCAAAACGACCATCGCCACCAATCTGGCCAGCCACTACGCCAACCAGGGCCTCGCGACGGTGCTGGCCGATTTCGATCCGCAGCGGTCCAGCCTCGACTGGCTGGCGATGCGTTCCGAGGATCGCCCGGCGATTCACGGCGTGGCCGGATTCGAAGATGGACTGCGCGGTGTCGGCCGCGGCGCCGACGTGCTGATCATCGATGCCCCGGCCCGTGCCCACGGGCCGGAACTGACCGAGATGGTGCGGCGCGCGGAAACGATCCTGGTGCCAGTGCTGCCGTCACCGGTGGACATTTTCGCCGCGAAACGATTCGCCGACGAACTACAGCAAGTGGGCAAAGTCGAGCGCAAGGAAGTGAGGATCGGGTTGATCGCCAATCGTGTCCGGGACACCACGCTGATCGCCCACGACCTGGGCGTGTTCCTGAACCGGATGCACCTGCCGATCGTCGGCCGGTTGCGCGACGCACAGAACTACATTCGCGCATTCGCCCGCGGCATGGGCGTCAATGAACTGCCCCCGTACCTGGCGCTACCGGATGTGCGGCAGTGGGAGGAGGTAACCGGCTGGCTGAACTCGAAGCGTTCGCAGCCGTAAGGGTCGATCTGGAAATCCCCCTCTAACTCCCCCTTCCTCGCTATGCGAGCAAAGGGGAGAACAAGACTACGGCCGCAGGCCGGAAGGGAGAAGCTGGAGGGGGATTCTTCCGCAGCTAAGGCTCCGAACCCGCCGCGGCCCGGGCCGGCAGTAACGCCGCCGACGGCAGCACCGATTTCTCACCTACCGTCAGCGCCAGCGCCGCCTTGTAATTTTCTGCCGCCGCCGACTCTTCGCCCAGCGATTCCAGCAACCGGGCGAGTTCTGCATAGCTCTCGGTGCGCTTGCCGTTGTGCACGCTGTTTTCCAGGTAGCTTCGCGCCTTGCCCCACAGTTCACAGGCGATCGCCACCCGGCCTGCGGTCAGCAGCAGCGCGGCGCTGTCGTTGCGCTGTTTGAGCCAGCCTTCGACGCGTGTCAGCAGACGCGACGGGTTGTCGCTCTGGATCAGGCCGTACAGCCGCACCAGCTCGTCGTCCCAGTCCGCCTTCAGCTGCGTGCGGATGAATTCTTCGGCCGCGTCGTTGGCGCCGGCGTCAATCAGCGCCCGCGCGTAGGGCTGCGTCGCCGCGGGACGCGCCCGCAAATGCCGCGACAGGCTTTGCCACAGCGAATCGAGTCGCACGGTATCCTGCCGCGCCGCAGCCTTGCCCATCAGCACGGCCACCGTATCGAGCTCGATCTCGTCGATTCGATCGAGCGGCATCGCCTTGTAATTGCGCAGCGAGGCGAGCAGGCCGTGCAGCTGCTCGTAATCGCCCAGCTCCTTGTACAGCCGGGCCAGCAGCCGCAGCGCGTGAACGTGATGCGGCTTGAGTTCCTGGATGCGCCGGAGCGTCGCCAGCGCAAGTTCGAACTGCCGGTGGGCGATCTGCAGCTCCGCCTGCGTCAGCAGTACCGCCATGCGCGCCTTGTCGTTCAGTTCGTAGGCCTTGTGCAGATACTCGTCGCGCCGATCATGCGCCCCCTGCAACTGGGCCGCGCGGGCCGCGGCGAGATAATTGAGCAGCGCCATATCGCTGCCGTCGGCGGCGCGCACCACCTGCTTCTCGCCTTTTTCCCAGCGGCCTTCGGAAACGTCGATCAGGCCATTGATGAAATCACGGTTGGAACGGCGGGCGCGGTTGGCCCGGCGGCCTTCGCCGAGCGCGCGCGGCACCCGCGTCAGGCGGACGACCAGCCGCACCAGCACGTACAGGACGATGAAGGCGAGAATGCCGAAAAGAACCAGCGCGACCAGCGACATTTCGGCGGCGAGGTCGCCATAGCGAAACAGTACGTAGCCGTTGTCGGCCTGCAGCGCGACGCCGATCAGCGTCGCGATGGCCAGCACGATGACGAGCGCGACGGCGCGCTTCATGGCGCCGCATCCGCGGCAGCCTGCCGGCGCAGCCGCTCAAGTGCGTCGAACGCCGGCGACAGGTCCGGCAGCGGCGGTTGCAACCGTGCGTCGCGCAATTGCGTCAGCATCGCGAGCGCACTTTTGACCTGCTGGTCGTCGCCGTTGAAGTACTGGCCGAGCCAGGCGCGGGCGCGTTCGATGCTCGCGCGGTAGGCGTCCGCGTCGCCCTCCAGGGCGGCGAGCCGCGCCGCGTCCAGCTCCAGACTCAGGTTGCGGTAGAGAAACCAGCGCTGCTCCGGCGCCAGCAGCGGATGGATGTCCTTGCCTACGCGACGCACCGTCACCAGCTCGCTGAAGGCGCTGGCGAGGCCGGCACCCATCTGCTGCCACCAGTGCTGTGGCCTGGCGGGCGGCGCGGATTGTTCCGCTTCCGCCGCAAGCGCCGGCGTCTGCAGCGGCAGCGCGGCAACCTGCGATGCGAGAGCAGCCAGCTTTTGCGCCACCGCATCGGCCGGGTCCGATGGCTTGTCGCCCAGTTCCGCCAACGCGGCAGCGATCTGGTTGCGCAGCGTTTGCGCCGCCGGCGTATTCAGCCCCGCCAGCGCCTGCGCCGCACCGCTGAGCGCGGCGCGCATCGCGGCGGCATCGTGTCGGATCCGCGCCTGGTGGCGAGCGACCCGCAGCAGGTAAGCGGCGTCGGCGATATGGGCGCCGGCACGCGGTTCGGTAACCGCCTGCTGCAGCGTGCCGATGGCGTGGCGGGTGTCGGACGCGACCGCATCAATCCGCGTGCTCATATTGGCCAGCGTACTTTTGGTCTCGCGATTGAGATCTGCGATTTCGCCTTTCAGCTGATCGGCCGCCGCGACCTGGCCGGCGACCTGTTTGAGCTGCTGCTGCAGGCCGGCCAGCGCAGCCTGCTGTCGCGCAACCGTCTGCTGCAGCGCCGGCACCTGGTCGGCGCGAGCGATAACGGTGCGTGCCCGCCACCAGGTGTAGGCGCTGCCGGCGAGCGCCAGCAGCGCGATAATCAGCGCCAGCCCGACCGCCAGCGAATTAAGCCCGCCTTTACGCGGCGGCTTCGGCGCCCTGGCAGTTTTTGGGGCGGCCGGCTTGTCGGCGGGAGGTTGGGATTGCGATTTGCTCATGGATGTTCCGGTCGCCACTGCTCAAGCGCTGCGATCAGCGCTGCGTCGCTCGCATCGGCAGCTTGAACGAGCCGCCTGTAGCCTGAAATTTCCGCCTTTTTTACCACACGCGGCGACGGCACCACCAGTTGCGTATTCAACAGGCGCTCGCGGTTGGCACCGGTGGCAAGCCCGGTCAGGTGATCGAGTGCGGCGACGCTGGTCACCAGCAGCGCCGCGTCCGGGTGTCGACCCAGCCAGTCGAACAACCGTTGACCGTCCGGGGGCGGAACGCGCCGGTACAACGGCAACACGGTCAGATCAGCGCCGCGGGCGCGCAGCGCGTCTTCCAGCACCTCGCGCCCGTCCGCGCCGGCTGCGATCAACACCCGTCTGCCCTGCAGATTGGCCAGCGCAGGCACGGCCAGGAGCGGTTCGGCACCGGCGCCCTCGGTCGGTTCAATGATCTGCTTGATGCCCTGACCGCGTAATGCCGCCGCCGTCCCCGGACCGACCGCCGCGGCGGCCAGACCCTCAGGCCACGGCTGCGGGCGGACCGCGAACAGCTGCGCGGCGGCGCTCGGACTGACGCAAATAACCAGATCGAAGGTGTCGAGGTTCGCGATGATATCGGCCGCCGTGGCTTGGAGCGGCAGCGGTTCGATGACGATCGCGGGGAATTGCAGAACGGCGGCGCCCATCGCATCGAGCTGCGCCGCGAGCGCATCGCCCGTGCCCGCGGGCCGGGTGACGACGACGCTCAGGCCCGCCAGGCTCAAGCGTTCGTCGGCGCCTGGGCGGGGTGCAGAAATTCAGCCGCGCCCTGCGCCAGCAAATCTTCCGCGAGGTCTTCGCCCAGCCGCGCCGCGTCGCTGGCCGCGCCATGGCGCTCGGCGCGCAGCACCCGGGAGCCGTCGGGCGCGCCGATCAACCCGCGAACGGTAATCTGCTCGCCATCGAGTTCGGCGAATGCCGCCAGCGGCACCTGGCAGCTGCCCTGCAGTCGGCGGTTCAGCGCCCGCTCAGCGAGGGTCCGTGTCCACGTCGGACCGTCGTTGAGTGCGGCCAACGTCGCGAGAATCGGCTCGTCGTCCTCGCGGCATTCGATCGCAAGCGTACCCTGACCGACGGCTGGCAGACACACGTCCGGTTCCAGACAGGTCGTGATGTGTTCGCGCTGGCCGAGCCGTTTGAGACCTGCGGCCGCCAGAATGATCGCGTCGAAGTCGCCCCGTTCGAGCTTCGCGAGCCGGGTGCCGACGTTGCCGCGCAGGGGAATGACTTCCAGATCCGGCCGCCGATGCTTGAGCTGACACTGGCGGCGCAGGCTTGAGCTACCGACACGCGCCCCCTGCGGCAGCGCATCCAGTTCCGGATAGCGAACGGATATGAAGGCGTCGCGCGGATCATCGCGGGCAATCACTGCCGCCAGGCGCATGCCCTCGGGCAATTGCGCCGGCACGTCTTTCAGCGAATGCACGGCAATGTCGGCGCGGCCATCGAACAAGGCCGCTTCCAGCGTTTTGGTGAACAGGCCCTTGCCGCCGATGGTCGCCAGCGGCCGATCGGTGATCTCGTCGCCGCGGGTGGACAGCGGCAGCAGTTCGACGGTCGCGGCGGGATCATGCGCGCGCAGCAGGCAAGCCACATGCTCGGCCTGCCAGAGGGCGAGGGCGCTTTTGCGGGTGGTGATGCGGATGCGCGCGGGGTTCGGGATTCGGGATTCGGGGTTCGGGGAAGAGGTGGTCATGGCTATCTTACATTCGAGGTCGAACTGATCCTGTGGCACCGGCACGCCAGAAACTGCGCAAGTGCATTCTACCCGAGCCCCGACTCCCGAATCCCGAACCCCGTTCTTCCTCACAAACTCCGCAACCTCTGCCGCACCTCGCCTGCCTGCCGGCGGCTGACTTCGAGCGACGCCTCGGAATCGCGAAACCGCACGCGAATGCGGCCGTTGACGTCCTTTTCCAGGCCGGCGACCTGCGAGACCATCACCAGCGCATTGCGGTGAATGCGCAGCAACTGGTCGCCGAATTCGGTTTCGAGCTGCTTGAGGGAGTCGTCGATCAGCACCTCGCCGCGCTGGTGGCGCACCGTGACGTACTTCTGCTCGGCGTGAAAATACATCACCTCTTCCATCGGGATGACTTTCAGCTCGTTGCCGAGGCGGGCGCACAAGTGCCGGCGGGCCGGCTTGCCGTCCGCTTCCGACAACGCATTCATCTGCACCTGGTTGAGCCGCTTCAGGTTCTGCAGCGCCTCGGTGAGGCGTTCCTTGCGCACGGGCTTCAACAGGTAGGCGACCGCGCGAACGTCGAACGCGTCGAGGGCGAACTCGTTATAAGCAGTGGTGAAAATGACCGCCGGCGGCGTCTCCTCGTGTTCGAGCAGATGGCGCGCGGCTTCCAGCCCGTCCATGACCGGCATGCGGATATCGAGCAGCGCGGCGTCGGGGTACAACTTGCTGCAGGCCAGCAGCGCTTCACGGCCATCGGCCGCTTCGCCCACCACCTCGCAGTCAGGCATGTCTGCCAGCATCCGCCGCAGGCGGTCGCGGGCGTGGACTTCGTCGTCGGCGATCAGCAGTCTCATGGCTCCTCCTTGTGATCGGTCAGCGCGTTATTGCTGTTCACTCTGAAACATCATTCGTTCGGCAGGGAAAGCGTAATACCAGGCGAAAACGGTCGTTGGACGGCACGATTTCGACCGACGCCGCCGCGCCGTGCAGCAGCCGCAGCCGTTCGCGCACGTTGTCGAGCGCCATCCGGTTGCCGCGCCGCCGCGAACCCGGCGTCGGGCCGACCGGGTTCTCGACCTCGATCACCAGATCGTCGCCGAGCCGCCGGCCGATCACGCTGACGACGCCGCCGTCGGCGCGCGGTTCGATGCCGTGATAAATCGCATTCTCCAGCACCGGCTGCAACAGCAACTGCGGCACCCGCGCGTCGCCCGGCAGATCGTCGATGTGCCAGTCGACCCGCAGCCGGTCGCCGAGCCGAAGCATTTCAATGTGCTCGTACTCGCGCGTCAGCGCCACCTCGTCCGCCAACGATACCACCGTGCCGGTGGCGCCGAGGCTGGCCCGGAACAGATCGGCCAGATCCTCGATTGCGCGCTCCGCGATACGTGGCTGGGCGGCGATCAGCGCGGCGATCGTATTCAGGCTGTTGAACAGAAAGTGCGGCCGGATGCGTGCCTGCAGCGCCTCGATGCGCGACTGTGCCTCGCGCTCGATATTCTGCTTCCACTGGCTGTTGATGTAGAAGTAGCGCAGCACCAGCGCGTTGATGATCGCGCTGACGATCAGGTTGCGGCCGATGAACGCGATATGCGCCTCGGCCGTCACGCTCGGCGCGATGCCGGTGATCGAGGCGATTTCGTAAGCGCATTCGCTCAGCACCGCCGTGGTGCCGAGCAGCAGCAGATAAGTAATGACGACCGCGCTGTGAATCGAGCTGCCCGCCAGCCGGTGGCGAACGGCGCACAGCACGCCGGCGCTGGTCAGCGCGACCCATTGCAGAAACAGGGAGGTGAGGCCGAGATCGGCCCAGAAGCTGCCGTCCAACTGGTGCCCGGCCGTGGCCAGAATAAAGGCCAGCAGCTCGGCGATCAGAATGACCGGCAAAATCGCCGCGCCGGAGCAGAAGTCCGGGAGGAAGAACCGGTCAGCCGCCTGATTGTCGAGTGTGCCTGCGGCTTCCGCGACGCGACGTTCCATGGCAGGTAGTCTCTACAGACTGGCGGGAATATGCAAGGTTTATTCCTGCGACTTGCCCCCAAATAGCGCTTTTTTTAACCGAAACAGCGCCGATATGTCATCATCGCCATGGCCCTGGCGCAACAGGCGGGCGTAATGCAGCAGCGTCATTTCCACGATTGGCAGCTGCGTATCGTGTCGCGCGGCCATCGCCTGGCAGATTTCGAGGTCCTTCTGGTGCAGCGCCACCTTGAAGCCGAGCGGGAACTTGCCCTTGACCATCGTCGGTCCGCGATGATCGAGAAACCAGTTGCCGGCGGCGCCACCGCCGACCACGTCAATCACCTTGTCCATCGGCAGGTCCATCGCCTCGCCGAACGCCAGCGCCTCGGTCACCGCCTGATTGATGCCCGCCACCATGATCTGGTTGACGGCCTTGGTCGCCTGCCCGGCCCCGGCCGGGCCCATATGAACGATGCGCTTCGCCATCGCCGCAAGCAGCGGCCGGGCGCGGTCAAAGATGTCCGCCTCGCCGCCGACCATCATGGCCAACGTTCCCGCCTTCGCGCCCTCGGTGCCGCCCGAGACCGGCGCGTCGAGAAAATGGGCGCCGACTTCGGCCAGCCGCGCCGCCGCCGCTTGAGCCGTCCCGGCTTTCACCGTCGAGCAGTCGATCACGACCGCGTCGCGCGCCAGCGCTGGCGCCAGCGCATCCACCACCGCAAGCACATCCGCATCGGCCGACACGCACAACACCACGGCGTCGCAACCGCGCCCCGCCTCAGCGACACTGGCCGCAACGGCGCAGCCGGTATCGGCGGCGAACGTTTCCGCCCGTTCGGCCGTCCGGTTATGAATCTTCGTGAGAAAGCCTGCCTTGTGCAGGTTGTGAGCCATCGGCGCGCCCATCGCGCCCAAGCCGATGAATGCGGTTTTCATACCTGTTCCCGGATTCTACTTTTCAAGATAGGTGTAGCCGTCGAGGCCGGCGCTCAGCGCCTCCATATATTCATTCCGTTGCGCATCCGGCAGACCGGCCGCTTCGATGCGCTCGCGATAGCTGGCGAGGAGTTTGTTAGTGTCGAAATGCACGTAGCGGAGCAGCTCGGCAGCCGTGTCGCCATGCTCGGGCCGCGACAGGCGCCAGCCGCCCGCGCCGTCCAATTCGACGTTGACCGCGTTGGTGTCGCCGAACAGGTTGTGCATGTCGCCGAGGATTTCCTGGTAGGCGCCGACAAGGAAAAAACCGAGCAGGTACGGCTCGCCGTTCGACGCGTGCAGCGGCAGGGTCGGCTCGACGCCGTCGCGGTCGACGTAGCGGTCGATGCGGCCGTCGGAGTCGCAGGTCAGATCCTTCAGCACGCCGCGCCGGGTCAGCGTTTCATTCAGGCGGTGGATCGGCAGGATCGGAAAGATCTGGTCGATCGCCCAGATATCGGGCAGCGACTGGAACACCGACAGGTTGCAGAAGTACTTGTCGGCGAGCTTTTCATTCAGTTCGTCGGCGAGCGGACGCTGATGGCGGCCGCCGTCGCCGACGCGCGTGCGCAGCTTGATGCACAGCGCCTGGTAGATTTCTTCGGCCCGGGCGCGTTCGGCGAGGCTGAGCACACCGTGGCTGTAAAGGCTCTGCGCTTCGCCCAGCCAATAGAGCGCGTCCTGGTAACTTTCGACGCCGCTCTTGTCGACTTCCACATAGCTCGTCCACAGGTCGTGCAGAATCGTCGGCGCCTCGGCGGCCGGCGGCTCGGGTGGGCGCTCCGGCACCGTTTCGATGTCGATGACGTCGGTAATTAACACCGCGTGGTGCGCGGTTAGTGCGCGGCCCGATTCGCTGAAGATGTTCGGCTGCGGCAGCTCGCGTTCGGCGGCGACTTCGGCGAGCGTGCGGACGATGACCTCGGCGTAGCGATCCAGGCTGTAATTCATCGAGCAGAAGCTACGCGAGCGCGTGCCTTCGTAGTCGACACCGAGTCCGCCGCCGACATCGACGACCTCGATCGGCGCGCCGGCGCCGCGAAGCTCGGCGTAGTAGCGCGCGACTTCCAGCATGCCGCGCTGGATATCGCGGATGTTGGCGACCTGCGAGCCGAGGTGACAGTGCAGCAGTTGCAGGCAGTCGAGCCGGTCGGCCGCGCGCAGTTTGTCGAGCGCCGTGAGCGCCTGCGTGGCGGACAGGCCGAACTTGGATTTTTCGCCGCCGGTGTTCTGCCACTTGCCGGCCCCGATCGTCGCCAGCCGCACCCGCAAGCCGAGACGCGGCCGGATATTCATCGCGTCCGCCTCGTCGAGCAGGAAGGTCAGTTCTGACAACTTTTCGACGACGATAAAAACGCGGAAGCCCAGCGCCTGGCCGATCAGCGCGAGGCGCAGATACTCGCGGTCCTTGTAACCGTTGCAAACGATGGTGCCGCCCTGCGGCGCGATGCCCAGCACAGCCATCAACTCCGGCTTGCTGCCGCACTCGAGGCCGGCGACGCCGTCTGCCAGGATTTCCGACACCACGCTGTGCTGCTGGTTGACTTTGATCGGATAAATCGGCGTATAGCGCCCGCCGAAGCCGTGATGCTCGATCGCGCGGCCGAACGTGCCGGCGAGGTGGGACACGCGGTCTCGGAGAATGTCGGTGAAGCGCACCAGCACCGGCAGCGACAGGCCCGCCTCCTGGATTGCGGCAGCGAGTTCGTGCAGATCAACGGTCCCGGCGTCGGCGTCACGACGCGGCGACACCGTCACATGGCCGGCCTCGTTAACGTCGAAATAGCCTGCACCCCAATGGGCGATGTTGAAGATGTCGCGGGCCACGCGCGAAGGTTAAAGCATTCAAGGCTATACGGCTATACTGTTACGTTTTTCCCTGAGGAATTTGTGATGACTCTGGAAGGCGACTGGTTTATCGAACAGGCCCCCGAAGCAGACATGGCGCTCGGCCTCAAGCTGCGCGGAAAACTGGCTGATGAGCGCTCGCCATACCAGCACATCGAAATATATGAAACCGAGAGTTTCGGCCGGCTGATGGTGATCGACGGCTGCGTGATGCTGACCGCGCGCGACAACTTCGTCTACCACGAGATGATGGCGCACGTGTCGCTGTTCACCCACCCCGACCCGCGCCGCGTGGTCATTATCGGCGGCGGCGACTGCGGCACACTGAAGGAAGTGCTGAAGCACCCGGGTGTCGAGCACGTGCTGCAGGTCGAGATCGACGAGGCAGTCACGCGGCTCGCGGCCGAATATTTCCCCGAGCTGTGCGAGTCGAACGACGACCCGCGCGCCGAATTCTACTTCGGCGACGGCATTCGCTGGATCAATGACGCGGAGCCAGGTAGCGTCGATGTGATCATCGTCGACAGCACCGATCCGGTCGGACCGGCGGAAGGGCTGTTCGCGGAACCGTTTTACCGCGCCTGCCGCCGCGCGCTGGGTGAGCGCGGCATTTTCGTGCAGCAGAGCGAATCGCCGCTATTGCATACGCGGATACTGAAGCAGGTACATGCCGGCCTGCGCGCGGCAGGTTTCGCCGACACCGCCTGGGCGGGTTTTCCGCAGGCGACGTATCCTTCCGGCTGGTGGTCGGCCACTCTGGCCGGTGCGGACGTGAAGGACTTTCGGGAAACGGCCGCGGCCGCGAAGACTTTTCCGACGCGTTATTACACGGCGGGTGTGCATCGCGGGGCACTGGCGATGCCGGCGTTCGTGGAAGAAGCGCTGGCGAATTGAACGCTGGGATCCCCCGGTCTCTTACTCTCCCCTTTGCGGCCGAAGGCCGGAAGGGGGAATTGGAGGGGGACTCTTAATCTTCAACCTTGGCACAGAGCTTCGCCACCCGCTCGCGCTGCTGCTGCTTGAACTGCGCCAGATCCTTCCCGCTCAGGTAGGTCGTCTTGCCGTCCGCATCGTGCTTGCGGACGCGCTCGATGCCTTCGAGTGACTGCACCCGGGCCTTCGCGACTGTACAGCGCTTCGCCGCCTGTTTCGCCTCGCTCTCGGCCTTGGCCGCGGCGGCAGCCTGTTCCTCGCGCTGGTTTCGATAGCTTTCGATCTTGTCGTTGCGCGCCTGGATGCGTGCCTTGACCGCCGCCGGATCGGTCGGCGAACTCTCGATCGACAGCAGCTTGGCGCCCTTGGGTGGCGGCGTGTCGCTGTAATGGATCAGGCCGTCGGTGCCGAGCCAGCGGTAGACGCCGGCAGAGGCTGTCGCCATGGCCAGCAGCAACGTGAATCCGAGCAGGAGTTTTATGGCTTTCATAAGGCGTCGGCGTCGGTTTCGCCCGTCCGGATCCGGATGGCCTGTTCCAGCTCGGTGACGAAAATCTTGCCGTCGCCGATCTTGCCGGTCTTGGCCGCGTGAATGATAGCCTCGACAACCTGGTCGACGAGGTCGTCCGGGATCGCGAGTTCCAGCTTGATCTTGGGCAGAAAGTCGACCACGTATTCCGCGCCTCGATACAGCTCGGTATGGCCCTTCTGCCGACCGAAGCCTTTGATTTCGGTTACCGTCATCCCCTGGACGCCGATATCGGCGAGGGCCTCGCGCACGTCGTCGAGCTTGAACGGCTTGATGATCGCCGCCACCATCTTCATCTGGCACCTCCTGTTATGGGCAGCAGTTTAGCATCGGCGCACCGGCGTCACTCGCCGCCGGGCCGGGCGGACGTTTATACTGGACAAATGGTGGCATGATGCTAAGGACAACGATTATGAAATTCGACCCCAACATTCTTGATCAGGTCGCGGAACGGCTGTCTGCCGTGGTGCCGGAGGGGATGCGCCACGTACAGAAAGACCTGGAAAGCAATTTCCGCGCCGTCCTGCAAAGTGCGCTCGGCCGGCTCGACCTGGTGACGCGCGAGGAGTTCGACGCGCAGCAGGCCGTGCTGGTGCGCACCCGCGAGCGGCTCGAACAGATCAGCGCGCGCCTGCGCGAACTGGAAGGCGCCACCGCGTCGCCAGCCAAGGCGACCGGCGGTGCAATGAAGAAAAAGACCAGCAAAAAAACGACGCCGAAATCGGAATAAGCCGATGGGGCATTCCCGCACCGGCGGGAAGATGGGTTCCCGCTTTCGCGGGAACGACATAAGAATTAACAACAAGGGGATCAGCATGCCGCTCGCGAGAGTTTTCAGTCGCGCGCAGGCGGGCGTCGACGCGCCGGCCGTCACCGTCGAGGTGCATTTGTCCAACGGGCTGCCGGCACTGACGATGGTCGGCCTGCCGGAAGCCGCCGTGCGCGAGAGCAAGGATCGCGTGCGCAGCGCGCTGTTGAACGCGAACTTCGAATTCCCGGCACGGCGCATCACCGTCAACCTCGCGCCGGCCGATCTGCCGAAGGAAGGCGGTCGTTTCGATCTTGCGATTGCACTCGGTATTCTGGCCGCCTCCGATCAGATTCCCGCCGACGCGCTGCAGCAATACGAATTCGTCGGCGAGCTGTCGCTGAGCGGCGAACTGCGCCCGGTGCGCGGCGCGTTGCCGGCGGCGATTCACGCGCGGGCGACCGAGCGTGGACTGATCGTGCCGGCGGCAAACGCCGACGAGGCGGCGCTGGCGTCGGACACCGAGATTTTCGCCGCCGATCATCTGCTGGCGGTCGCCGCGCACCTGGCCGGCGAAGCGCCGTTGGCACGCTACCACAGCAGCGCCGAACCGCAACCGCCGGTATATCCGGATCTCGCCGACGTGCGCGGTCAGCAGCACGCGAAGCGGGCGCTCGAAATCGCCGCCGCCGGCGCGCACAGCCTGCTGTTCGTGGGGCCTCCCGGCACCGGCAAGAGCATGCTGGCGAGCCGCCTGCCCGGTATTCTGCCGCCGATGTCGGAGGACGAAGCGCTGGAAGCGGCGGCGGTCGCGTCGATCAGCAACGATGGATTCAAGGCGGCACGCTGGGGCCAGCGGCCGTTCCGCGCGCCGCATCATACGGCGTCCGGCGTCGCCCTGGTCGGCGGCGGCTCCCAGCCCCGGCCCGGCGAAATTTCGCTGGCCCACCACGGGGTCATGTTTCTCGACGAACTGCCCGAGTTCGACCGGCGAGTGCTCGAAGTGCTGCGCGAGCCGCTGGAATCGGGGGCGATCACGATTTCCCGTGCCGCACGCCAGGCCGAATTTCCCGCGCGCTTCCAGTTGATTGCGGCGATGAACCCGTGCCCGTGCGGCTACCTGGGCGAACCGGGCGGGCGCTGCAACTGCACGCTCGAGCAGGTGCAGCGATACCGGCGGCGCGTCTCCGGGCCATTGCTCGACCGTATCGACCTGCAGTGCGAGGTACCGCGCCCGCCGCGCAGCGCCCTGCATCCGGGCGCGGCCGCTGACGGCGAGGCCAGCGCGGCCGTGGCCGCCCGCGTCGCCGAGGCTCGCGCGCGGCAACTGGCGCGCGCCGCCCGGCCCAATGCGACACTTCGCAATCAGGAAGTACATGATCATTGCCGGCTCGGCGATGATGCGCAGGAGCTGCTCGACCAGGCAATGGACAAGCTCAGCCTGTCGGCGCGCGCCTATCACCGCGTGCTGAAGGTTGCCCGTACGATTGCCGATCTCGCCGGCGCGGTGGAAATTGAAACCACGCATCTGGCCGAGGCGATCGGCTATCGCGGGCTTGACCGGCAGCCGGCCGCGGCAGCTTTCAACAGCTGATTTTTTGCTCCTTCTCCCTCAGGGAGAAGGTTGGGATGAGGGGAGTTGATTTATCCCCTCACCCCCGGATCAAGTCCGGGGCAGGCTCTAGCCCTCTCCCTGGGGGAGAGGGAATGAGAAACGAGGAAAGTTTCGATCATGCCTAAACGTCGCCACCCGATCGTCTTCGTCCACGGCTGGAGCGTCCGCGACACCGAAAGCTACGGCGCGCTGCCGGAGCGCCTGCTGCGCGAAGCACGCGCCAACAATGTGCTCGACCTCGATATCCGCCACCTGTGGCTCAGCGAGTACGTCAGTTTTTACGATGAGGTGCGTGTCGCCGATCTGGCGCGCGCGTTCGACGCCGCCATTCAGCGAGACCTCGGTGACCTGCTGGCCGCAAACCAGCGCTTCGTCTGCATCACCCACTCGACCGGCGGCCCGATCCTGCGCGAATGGCTGCAGCGCAATTTTCTCAGCAATCGGGAGCGGCCGCTGCCGATCAGTCACCTGATCATGCTGGCGCCGCCGAGCTATGGCTCGGCGCTGGCGCAACTGGGCAAGACGCAGCTCGCCCGCATGAAGGCGTGGTTCGAAGGCGTCGAGCCGGGCACCGGCGTGCTCGACTGGCTCGAACTCGGCAGCCCGGAAAGCCTGGCCCTTAACCGCGCCTGGATTGACAATGGCCAGAGCCTGATTAGTGCGCGTGGGGTGTTCCCGTTCGTGCTGACCGGCGAGACGATTGACCGGGCGCTGTACGACCACCTGGTCCCGTATACGGCCGAGAACGGCTCGGACGGTGTCGTCCGCGTTGCCGCCGCGAATCCGAATACGAGCTGGCTGACATTGGAACAAGGCGCGATCGCGCGCGCGCCGACGTCGCCGCTGGGCTTCGCCGCGCCGAAACTGCAGCAGACGGGTGGCGAGACCATCGACGGCGTCGCCATGCGGATCATTCCCGGCCGCGCTCATTCGGGCGAGGACATCGGCATCATGCGCAGCGTCAAAAACAGCGCGGCGCCCGATCCGACCGTTGCCGCGATCATGCGCTGCCTGGTGGTGCGCAACCAGAAAGACTACGATCAGCTGGCGCGCCGCTTCGCCACGGAAAGCCGCAACGTTCAGGCGGCCGAGCAGGTCGAGCATATCGACGGAATCAACCCGTTTGAGCGCACGATCGTTCATGATCCCGCCACGATGATCGTGTTTCGCGTCCGCGACGACCATGGCCACCCGGTCAACGATTTCGACCTGAAGCTGATCGCCGGCAAGAACCACAGCCCTGACCACCTGCCGCCGGGGTTCTTTATCGACCGCCAGCGCAACAAGCGCTGCCCGAACACGATCACCTACTTCCTGAACTGGTCGCGCATGGCGGGCGCCAAGCCGGTGTACGACAAGAACGGCGACCTGTTGCGGGAGGCGCTCAAGCCGTCGCCGGGGCTGGGCATCTCGATCACGCCGTATCCGCTTAACGGCTTCGTGCGCTACCTGCCGGCGGCGTGGCCGGCAACCAAGGCCAATATGCGGCAACTCATCAGGCGCAATCAGACCGCCGTCGTGGATATCGTGCTCCGGCGCGTCGTCGGGGCGGGCACGTTCCGCCTGACGCAGAACCTGGAACCGGAGAGCTTCGTGGACGTGCAGCCGGGCGCCCCGATCGGGCTCGAGTAGACGTCCTCTCGATCAACCCTTCGTATTCTCCTCCGAAGCAATCGCCGTCGACACATCCGCCGGATAGGTTCTGACCGCCCAGACGAGGAAGCCTCCGGCGGCGAACAGCACAACCAGCATGATCAGCAACGTCGCCTCGAGCCCGGTGCCGCCCTGCGCTTGCCCGTGCCGGGCCGCGCGCCCGAACGTCCCGCCGCCGCCTCCGCCGAACAAGGTCGAAACATAGCCGAAAACGATCGGCGCGATGGCTTCGAAGGCATACCGCAACGCCGCGCGCACGCTTTCCGCGCGCCCCCACAAGCGCGAATGCATGATGTCGAGGCGGGCCGCATCCATGGGCGGATTCACACCGCCGATGCCGGCCGCGCCGATAAAGAACAGCGCTCCTGCAGCATATAAGGTCGGCATCAAAAACCCCGGCAGAAAGAAAGCGGCCGCGACCAGAAATGAGATTGCGCCGGCCCAGATACGCGCCGTGAAGTGTCCGCGATCGATCATCCAGTCCGACAGCCGCCCGACCACCAGCACGCCGACGATCGCGCCGACGCCGATTGCGACCAGCAGCGCCGTCGCCTCAGACTGGCCGAGATCGAACCGCGCCCGCATGTAGACGACGCCGAAGGTTCGCAACCCGGTGAGATAGAAATAGCCGAGCGCGGATGCCAGGATGATCAGCAGATTGGTGCGGATAGACAGGATGTACCAGGCCGCGTGCAGCCACGACATCCGCGCCGGGTCGTCGTGCAGCACCAGCGGCCGGTCGGGGCCGATATCGGCTTCCTTGATCTCCTCCTCGACCTTGTTTTCCGGCTCGTCGTCGCTGCCGCCAGTCTGCTCCGGATCGCCCGGCTCGGCGTCGGTCGCCTCATCCTCCGACGGAATCGCGGTCGCCCCCGGCCGCATTCGACTCTGGCCGCCGCGCGCCGGCTCCGGCAGCCAGCGCCACAGCGCCGCGCCCAGCACGATGCCGATCGCGGCCAGCACGAAAAAAGACGCCCGCCACGACAGCACATCCGCAACGCTACCGGAAATCAGGAAGCCGAACGCGACGCCGATCAGCTCGCCGGCGAGAATGAAGCCATAGATGCGGCCACGCTCTGTGGGCGGAAAGAAGTCGCCAATCAGCGACGCCACCGTCGGCGCCGCCGTGGCGACGATGGCGCCCAGTGCGAGGCGGCTCAGCAGCAGCATCAAGTAGGATGTCGACGCCCCGCTGACGGCCATGGCGATCGACCAGACAAGAACGGCAATCGTCAGCAACCGGACCCGCCGGACACGATCGGCAAGAATGCCCAGCGGCAACGTGGCAAACGCGCCGATCGCCGTCGACACCGTCACCAGCAGCCCGATCTGGACATTGCCGATATTGAGCGCCTCTTCGAGCTTGACGGCGATGGCGCCGACAGTCGCCTTGTCGGCCGCGTCGAGCCCCAGCACGCAAGCGAGCAGCACAATGACCTGCAG
>DASSNT010000072.1:0-27270 GCA_035701285.1 Gammaproteobacteria bacterium
CTTCTTCGGTCTGCAGGCGCTTGGCGACCGCTTCGGCTTCGCGCATCACGCGTAGCAGGTTGCGACCGGCCAGATCGGCCAGTTCATCATCGGTCCAGCCGCGGCGGGCGAGTTCCTCGAACAGAGCTGGATACTTGTCCACGCCGTCCAGGCCCACCGGCGTAACGCCGATGCCGTCGAAGTCGCTGCCGATGCCGACGCTTTCTACACCGGCAATCTTGCGGATGTGCTCGATGTGGTCGGCGACCATGTCGATGGTGGCCTTGGGACGCGGGTGCTCGTGCTCCCATTTTTCGAATGCGGCCCTGGCGCGGTCGGGCTGGCCGCTGTATAGCTCGTCGAACCGAGCGGACGCGCCAGCGTGCTCGGCGCTCCATTGGGTGCCGGCCTCCGAAATAAAGGGCGGATAGAAGTTGACCATTACGATGCCGTGGTTGTTCTTGACCATGCGCAGAACGTCGTCGGGCACGTTACGCGGGTTGTCGACAAGCGCGCGGGCGCTGGAATGCGAAAAGATCACTGGAGCCTCGCTCGCTTTCAACGCGTCACGCATCGTGGCGGGCGATACGTGGCTGAGGTCGACCAGCATGCCGAGGCGGTTCATCTCATGCACCACGGCGCGGCCGAACGCTGTAAGGCCATCATGTTCGGGTTTGTCGTTGGCTGAATCGGCCCAATCGGTGTTCTTCCAGTGGGTCAGGGTCATGTAGCGCGCGCCCAGCACGTACATCTCGCGCAGCACCGCGAGCGAATTGTCGATCTGGTGGCCGCCCTCGAGGCCGATGAGGCAGGCGATACGCCCGGCCTTGTGAATGCGTTCAATGTCATCGGCCGTGTAGGCCATTTCGAACGTCCTGGGGTACCTGGCCACCATGTTGCGGACGATGTCGATCTGCTCCAGCGTTACTTTCACCGCTTTGGGGCCGGCGAACTTGGGCGGTACCCACACCGACCAGAACTGGGCGCCGACATGACCGGCGCGCAAGCGCCGAATGTCGGTATCGAGAGATACCTTACTGACACCGTCGCCCGTCTTGCCGCGCAGGTTGGAGGTATCGGCAGCGAGGTCAATGTTGTCGATGTTGCCGAAGTGAGTGCGGATGGCCCAGGGGAGGTCGTTGTGGCCGTCGATCAACGGTGTCGTGGTGAGAACATGTTCCACCCGCGCCGATACGTCGTCGTCAGGGGTTGTTGCTGTCGAGCCTTGGGCAAGGGCGGCGCTCGGCAGGAAGATAAGGAGGCAGGCAAGGATTCGCAGTGGCTTCATCATTCCCATCCGTTCAGATTGGTGTTGCAGCACAAGGATCAGGATTACTTCTCACATCGTAGCATTACCGGCTCTTGATCAACTTATGCATCTCGTCTGTGCGTAGCCCACCGCGAGCGGGCATGTGCTCGCAGAAAATGTGGTATATAGCTTTCTTAAAATCGGCCAAAGTGTCTGAGGAGGGGAACATGGGGAAGCTCTCAACTACCTGGGCCTTGATGGGCGCGTCCTGGCGAATGCTCAAGCAGGACCGCGAACTGCTGCTTTTTCCGGTGATTTCCGGCCTGTGCTCGTTGGCGCTAATTGCCATCTTCGCAGCGCCGCTGATCATTTATCATCAGCCGGACTGGACGCAGGAGGCGGACTTGCAGCGTCAATTCGCTGACAACTACGGCCTGTTGTTTTTCTTCTACTTCGCGACCTACTTCATCGGGACGTTCTTCAACGCGGCCATCATCGCCTGCGCGATGAAGCGCATGCGCGGGCTGAATCCAACGATGCGCGATGGACTGTCCGAAGCGCTTGCGGCGCTGCACCTCATCTTCGCCTGGTCAGTGGTGTCGGCGACGGTGGGCATCGTTCTCCGGATGCTTGAAGATCGCGCTCCGTGGCTGATGCGCTTGCTGCTGAGCTTTGTGGGTGTGCTGTGGTCCGTGGCGACTTTCCTCGTCGTGCCGGTGCTGATCGTGGAAGGCAAGGGGCCTTTTGCGGCGATTGGCGAATCGGCGCAGTTACTCAAGCGCACGTGGGGCGAACAGCTGATCGGTAATTTCAGCTTCGGCCTCGTGTTCATGCTGCTGGCATTACCCGGCGCCGGTATTATCGCGTCGGGTGCCGTGATCGGTCTGCCGGCCGGTATTCCGCTGATCGTCGCCGGCGTCGTTTATTTCGTGCTGCTCGGGCTGGTCAATTCGACGCTGCACGCCATCTTCCAGGCGGCCGTGTACCGGTACGCGGTCGATGGCGAACCGCCAACTGGATTTTCAGGCGACGCGCTGCGAGCGGCGATACGACAGCGTTAAGTCATTGGCAGTTACGGCCATAGCCACGCAAACAACGCGCCGGTCACGAGTCCGTAAATCAGCCCGTCGATTACGTCTTTGATGACGATTTTCCACGGCTGACCCCACCAGATTCCCATCGGAATGGCGGCGAAGGCGTAGGCCATGAAGGCGATGGTGCCGACGACGCGGAAAACCTGGATGAGGGGAGTCGCGACGGGCAGTGTGCTGGCCGCGAGGTAGGCGCAGAAGACCGAGACAATCAGGCAGAAGACGAACCATTGGATGAGGCTCGGGCCCATCTTCATTGGGCCGGGCCGGCGGAGGATCAGGAGGCCGACCGGGCCGTCCTTGAACTTCACCTTCGTTTCCAGCTTTTTCATGTCCTCCATGCGGCAGTAGGGGATGGCGTACATGCCGGCCTTTGCGCCGCCCTTGCGGAGCGCGGCGCCGACTTCGTCTTCGTTCGCCAGGCCCTTGTAGTCCGACGTGTGCCAGAACTTCAGCGCCATGTGCAGGATGCTGCTGGCGATGAATACGGCGACAGCGGACAGCAGGGTGGGGAGCCAGAGTTGCGCGATTGAGGCCATGGTCGCTTTCCTTATAGTTGGTGACGCGATACAAGAACTATAGCTGGCTTTTGTTAAATTTCCATTCGGCAGGCCAGGGTTAACCGGTTTTGCCAACGAACCGGGCATGCGGACTAGGCCGGATCCCGGTGCCGAATCGCCGCGCGTATACCTGCGTGACTTCCGCGCCCAGAAACACAATCAGCGAGGTGTAGTAGACCCACGCAACGACCAGAATCACCGAGCCGGCGGCGCCGTAGCTTGAGCTGAAGCGGGAGTGGGCGAGGTAGATGCCGATCAGGTATTTGCCGACGGTAAACAGCGCGCTGGTGATCAGCGCGCCGACCCAGACGTCCCGCCACTGGATGGCGACGTCAGGAACGTATTTGAACAGCAGCGCAATGACGGCCGCGACAATGCCGAATGACGCGATGGCGTACAGGGCACGCAACAGCGTGGCCCCGCCGGGGAACATGCCCTCCACGTAATGGTGGAAACCGGCCAGCAGGGCACTCAGCAGCATCGACACCAGCAGTATGAAGGCCATACCCATGACAATGCCGAGCGAAAAAAGCCGGGTGCGGATCAGGTTCCAGATCACGCCGTAGCGCGGCACGACTTCGACATTCCAGATCTGGTTAAGCGCGGTTTGAAGCTGGCCGAAGACGGTCGTCGCGCCGAAGATGAGAATGCCGGTGCCGACGATAGTCGAGACGATGCCGGTATTGCGGTTGCCGGCATGCGCGAGCATGGCCTCGACCGCTTCAGCCTGCGCCTTGCCCATGACCTGGTTGATGTAATGCACCAGTTGCCCGCGGGCGGCTTCTTCGCTGAAGATCAGCCCGGCGGCGCCGATCAGCAACAGCAGCAGTGGCGCCATCGACAGCAGCGTGTAGTAGCCGAGGGCGGCCGCAAGCTGGAACGGCTGGTCGCTAAAGAATGCGGTGGTGATTTCCTGCAGTATCGTCCAGGCTTCCCGGGCGCGCGTGCGAAGCCGTTCATCTTCCATGATGTCCTCCTCTGCACGCATTATGCCATTGTCTCGTCGCCGCTTGTGTGGCGGCAGGAGTATGATTTCGGTGAGCTTCGAGGTGAGGGATGGCGATGAGCGGCAACCAGAAGATTACCGGGCCTGATCTGGCTGCGGGAATTCCTTTGGCCGACGTGCCGGACGGCGGCATGATCGGCGGCCACGTCGGCGAGGAGAACGTGCTGGTGGCGCGCCAGGGCGACGAGCTGTTCGCCCTGAGCGCGAAGTGTACGCATTACGGCGGGCCGCTCCATCAGGGGCTGGTTGCCGGCGAAACCGTTCGCTGTCCCTGGCATCACGCCTGCTTCAGCCTGCGCACCGGTGAGGCCCTCGCAGCGCCGGCGCTGAACCCGGTGGCGTGCTGGCCGGTGGAGGTTGAGGGCGACCGGGTGTTCGTGCGCGAGCGGATGAAGCCGTCTTCGCCGCTGCGGCAGCCGAAGCGGTCGCCGGAGTCGGTCGTCATCGTCGGCGGTGGCGCGGCCGGCGAAGCTGCCGCCGAGATGCTGCGCCGCGAAGGCTACGGTGGCCCGGTGACGATATTGAGCGATGATGCGGCGCCGCCGTGTGACCGGCCGAACCTTTCCAAGGATTATCTTGCCGGCACGGCGCAGGCCTCCTGGATACCGCTCCGCGGCGAGAAGTTTTACCGGGAGCACGATATCGAGCTGCGGCTGAACACGCGTGTCGACGCGATCGACCCGCTGGAATCAAGCGTGAAGCTCGCCGATCGCAGCACCATGCGGTACGGCTCGCTGCTGCTGGCCACGGGGGCGGAACCGGTGCGGTTGAAGCTACCTGGTGCGGATCTGCCGCATGTGCACTACCTGCGCACGCTGGCGGACAGTGAGGCCATCATCGGCGCGGTCGAGGGCGGCGCCCGGCGGGTCGTGATTATCGGCGCCAGCTTCATCGGCCTGGAGGTGGCGGCGTCGCTGCGCCAGCGGGATGTCGAAGTGCATGTGGTTGCGCCGGAAGGTCGCCCGCTGGAACGGGTGATGGGGCCGGCGCTGGGCGACTTCATTCGTGAACTGCATGAGTCAAAAGGCGTGGTCTTTCATCTTGAGCAGACTGCGAGCGCGTTCGAAAACGGCCACGTGACGCTGCAGAACGGAGAAACGCTGGCGGCGGACCTGGTTGTCATCGGCGTTGGCGTGCGTCCGCGAACGGCGCTCGCCGAAGAGGCGGGGCTCGAAGTGGACAACGGCGTACTGGTGAACGAGCATTTGCAGACCAGCGCGCCGAACGTTTACGCCGCCGGCGATATCGCCCGGTGGCCGGACCGGCTGAGCGGCGAGCGTATCCGCGTGGAGCATTGGGTTGTTGCCCAGCGACAGGGGCAGGTGGCGGCGCGCAACATGCTGGGCGCCGAAGAGGCCTTTACCGCGGCACCGTTTTTCTGGAGCCAGCACTACGACGCCGGCATCAATTATGTCGGCCACGCGCGGCAATGGGACCGGATCGAAACCGACGGCGAGCCGCGGAACTACGATTTCACCGCGCGATTCATCGGCGGCGGCCGGACGCTGGCGGTAGCGACGATTTATCGAGACGTTGAGAGCCTGAAGGCCGAGCTGGAGATGGAGGCTCGGGCGAAACGCAAGGAGGCGACATGACCTACGAGTTGTATTACTGGCCGGGCATTCAGGGGCGGGGCGAGTTTGTGCGGCTGGCGCTGGAAGAGGCCGGCGCGGAATATGTGGACGTGGCGCGGGATGCCGGCGCTGACAAGCTTCAGGCGGTGCTGCCCGATGGCGGCTCGGAGCATCCGGGTTTTGCGCCACCGGTGCTCAAGCATAAAGATCTGCTGATCGCGCAGACGGCCAACATCCTCATGTATCTCGGGCCGCGTCATAATCTTGTGCCGGCGGACGACGCGGGACGCCTGTGGGAACATCAACTGCAGCTCACCATCGCCGATTGGGTCGTCGAGGCGCACGACACGCATCATCCGCTTGGCGGCGCCCTATACTACGAGGACCAGAAAGAAGCCGCCCGGCAGCGCTCGAAAGCGTTTCGGGAGCAGCGCATCCCGAAGTTCATGCGCTACTTTGAGACGGTGCTCGAACGCAATCCCGCAGGGTCCGAATACCTCGTGGGCGACGGTGTCACCTGTGCCGACCTGTCGCTGTTTCAGATGATCGACGGCTTGCGCTATGCCTTGCCGAATGCACTGGAACAGGTGGCGCCGGAGTATCCGAACGTGATGGCGCTGCATTGCCGCATCGCCGGGCGGGAGCGCATCGCCGCCTATCTGACTTCCCCTCGCCGCACCCCGTTCAACGAAAGCGGCATCTTCCGCCACTATCCGGAACTGGATGAGTGAACCCAAAAACAGGGTAAACGGCTTGCTCAGCCAGAAAGTTGCGACTAAACTTCCACTTGCACGAAAAGGCAAACCCGTCGAAAGGCGGGGACGCAAAATTTCCGACCTAAAGGACCTGTTGGTCCCACGGTAGCGGGATTGCCGAACGCGCAGGCGGCTTTCTGTCCGCCTGCCTCCTGGCTCTCATCAAAGAGTTTCGTGCCCGTGCGTCGGTGCAGTCGGCTTGTGCCGTTTGGACCGGCGTGTACTTCAGTACTGAATAAAGGGATGAAAGAAACTATGAACAAGAGACTCTTGAAAGTTGTCATTGCGGGTGCCCTGGTTGCGCCGACTGCGGCTTTGGCCGGTACAACTGCGGGTAGCCTGACTGTGTCGGCTAGTGTCAATCAGTCCTGCCAGGTTGGCACCTCCGCCATTGACTTTGGCCCTATCAACACACTAGCCACTAGTGACACCACCGCCCAGGGCAACGTCAACGTGCAGTGCACGAGCGGCACCGTGTATACCATTGGTCTGGACAAAGGTACAAACGGCGTCGATACGTCAAACCGAAAGATGCTCAACAGCGTCGATGGCGTGACGCTGATGAACTATGCGCTCTATTATGATTCCGCCCACGCGAATAACTGGGGCAACACCTTTGGTACCGACACGCCTGCCAGTAAAACGGCTGACGGCACCATGCAATCGACGCCTGTATATGGCGTTGTTCCGACGGGCCAGAGCGCTCTGACGGCCGGTTCCTACAGCGACACCGTCACTGTCACCGTCAGTTACTAAACGCTTGGTAAGGGTAATGGCAGCACGGTTTCTGCAACGTTTGCGTGGGGCTGTGCTGCCGGCCCTTTTGTACTGCTGTTTCGCTGCCAGCGCTCACGCTGGCAGCTTTCAGCTCAATCCGCTGCTGGTGGAGGTGCCGCAGTCGTCGGCGATCGCCACCTATACCGTGCGTAATACCGGCAACCGGCCACTGAATCTTCAGGTAAGCGGCTATCGCTGGACACAGCCCGACGACCACGATAAATACGTTCCCGCGGAGAGGCTGTTGATCGTGCCGCAGATTCTGACGATCCAGCCCGGCAGGGAGCAGTTGGTGCGCGTGGCCTTGCGCGGCGCGCATCCGACCGCGGAGCTGGAGTACCGGCTGCATTTCAATGAAATCCCGCCCGCGCCGGTATCCGGCTTTACCGGCGTCCAAACGGTGCTGCACATGAATGTGCCGCTGTTTTACGCACCTGCGGATATCGTGAATGCATATCGGCTGCGCCCGTCGCAGAAGAAGGACGGCTCCGTCGTGGCCACTGTCGCCAACACGGGCACGCGATTTCTGCGAATCGCCCGGCTGCGTCTGCTCAACGCGCAGGGCGACCAGGTCGGCATGCGTGGCGGACCGCTTTACGTACTGCCGGGGGCGACGCGCGCCTGGACCGTCGAATTAACGGACGGTATGTCGCGTTTGCCCGCGGGCAAGTATCGGTTGATCGCAACCGTCGACGGCAAGCAGCAGGTCTACCCGTTGGTCCTCCGCTAGACTTTTCTCATGCCGGCCCAGCGTCACTACTGGACGCTATTGCTCCTGCTGCTGGCCTGTTGCTGGACGACTGCTGGTCTGGCGGGCCAACCGCAGCCTCAGGAACATTGGTATCGGGCCTCGGTAAATCATGTCGACGCGCACACCAACGTATTGCTGCTGACCCGTGGCAAAAAAATGTACGTTCGACGGCTGGACCTCAGGCTGTTGAACATTCCTTTGCCCGAGGCGCAGACGTTGCGGCACGCGAGCGAAATTTACTACCCGGTGGATTCGCTACGCGGCGCCAAACTATACGTCGATAAGCGGCATCATCGGATTTTTTTTGCCGTGGCCGGTCGGCCAACGGTGGCGGAGCCAACCAGCCAGACCCTTCTGCTTACCGTAACCGTAGACGGCCGCACACTCGCGGATCCGCAGTTGCTGCGCTACCTGAACGGCGATCTGGTGTTGCCGGCTGCGACGATGGCGGCGATGGGTATTAAGCCGGTCGAGGAATGGAACCCCCGGCTGCAGGCGCCCGTGCCGCTGCGTGCTGTCGCCGGCGAACTATATTCGGTGGACTACCGGAGGCTGTCTTTAAACGTCACTGTTCCGCCCCGCCTGTTGAAAAAGTCAGTCCTGAGCGTCTCGCGGCGGTCGGACGCCGTTACCACGCGGGTCGGTCCCGGGGACCAGGGCCAAGTCGCACCCCGCGTCCCTGGCCATCATGGCGTCGCTGCAATTTTCGACTACGATCTGGCATACGGTTACACATCTGGCAACAACACCTGGACCAGCGGCATTTACCGCGCCGCGATCGGCGGCCGTGCTGCCACCTGCCAAACCGGCTATCTCGATGCACCCGGCGCCGCCGGCTTGCGGCGCCTCGACAGCCAGTGCCTTTTCGACTGGCCGGAGCAGATGGTTTCGCTGTCGGTCGGCGACGCCATCAGTGATGGCGGCGTGATAACCCAGCCCGTGCGCTACGGCGGTATACGCCTCGGCACCGACTTCGGCCTTCAGCCGGACTTCATCACGCTGCCGACCAGCCAGATTGCCGGCACCGCGCGCGTGCCATCCACGCTTGAGGTGTGGGTCGATCAAATGCTCGCGCTCCATTCCGAGATTCCCGCCGGTCCGTTCGAAGTGGACGATATTCCGCTGCACACCGGCGCCGGCCAGCTGCAGGCAACGATTATCTCTGCGACAGGCGAGCGGCGCGTCATCAATGAACCCTTCTATATGGACTCGGCGCTACTCGCTCCCGGCCTCGCCGATTGGTCGTTGAACTTCGGCAAGCTGCGCGAAGGTTACGCTTCGCTCGTCGACCGCTATACGGAGGGGTTCGCTGCTGGCCACTTGCGGTACGGTTTGACCAGCGCCCTGACGGGTTCTTTCGGCGTCCAGGCAACCCGTAACTTTCGTGTCGCGACTGCCGGCGGTGCGCTGCGCCTGGGAGCTCTCGCAGCCGTCCAGGTGTCGGGCGCGCGCAGCACGAACGCCAGTGGCGGGCAAGGATCGGCAGTACGCGCTCGGCTGACGCACCAAGGTCGGTATTTTACCGTCTCGTACCAGTGGCAGCGGACCAGCCGCGGCTATCAGGAACTGGCGTATCCCGTTCCGGGAACTGCGCCGGCCGTTACACGTCAGCTTAGCGTGGGCTTTCCGATTGGCCGTGTTGCCTCATTGAGTGCCGCCGGCTACGAGCAGGAGTACTTCGATGGCACGTCGATCGGCGTGCGTTCGGTCGCGCTGAATTTCCGCGTGGGCGACTTTGGTAGCCTGCTGCTGTCCGGCTTTCACCTGACGGAGGGCGAATCGGCGTGGCAGTATGCGGCGCAGTTGATTATACCGTTCGGCGTCCGCAGCAATGCGACCGCGGGATTCCGAACCGACGGGGCGAGTCAAAGCCAGCGGATCGCGCTGCAGATGAATCCGCCGGCCGGTCCGGGCTTCGGCTACAGACTCGAAGCCGGCCGTGATGACGGTCGGCGGTCGGCTTTGGGCGAGCTGCGAATGCAGGGCGCTGCCGCGGAATTGGACTTTCGAGCAAGCCATTACGGCCAAAACCAGGGTGCGACGGCGCGCCTGGCCGGTAGCGTGCTGTTGTCTGGCGATGGGCTCGACCTGTCGCGGCACGAGTCCGGGAGCTATGCTGTCGTGCATGTCGGTGCGCCGGATGTGGCGGTGTACCACGACGGCCAGTTAACGGCCTACAGCGACAGCGATGGCGATGCGGTTATCGACGGGCTGCGGCCCTATGAACACAACCGCATTGCCATCCGGCCCGGCGACGTGCCGCTGAACGTTCAGCCGCGCGCCCTGCAGGCCATGCTGAGGCCGGGACGCAGGGAGGTGATGAACGTCGACTTCGGTTTTCAGTCGATGCGCTATTTGACCGGCCAGCTACGCATCGCGCAGGGCGAATTCGTGCCGATGGGCGCCAAGCTCACAATTGTAGGCGCGGCCGATACTATCGCGGGGGCGAAAGGGCGATTCTTTGCCAGTGCGCCCGACAATGGCCTACTGGAAATCGAGGCACAGTGGGCGCATCAGGCATGTCGCGCCTCGATAAAGCTCAAGGTTCGCGATCACGCGCCGACTGTCAGCGAACTTGGTGTCGTGACTTGCGAGGAGTTGCCATGATGAAACGGCCAATCCTTACCGCGTTGAGCAGCATTATTTTGCAATGCGCGGTGGCGGGCGCATCGGCTTGTTCGGTCACCGCTACAGGAATGAACTTTCCGCCGATCAACCCAATCTCCGGCAATGCTTACAACGGTACGGCAACCATAACGGTCACCTGTCCTGTTACGACCAATTTCTCGGTTTCATTATCGCCGGGCGCGGGGGCTTATGGCCAGCGAGTCATGCAAGCTGGTGGTAACACCTTGCGATACAGCCTGTTCCTCGACTCCGCGATGACACAGTTATGGGGCGACGGGACCGCTGGAACCGGAGTCTGGAACGGCACCGCCGGTAGCGCGGGCGTCAGCCATACGGTGTACGGTCACGTCCCCTATCAGCCATCCGCCGTGCCCGGAACCTACACGGACGCGATTACGGTGACCGTTATCTATTGATTCGCGTCATTCGATTACCGTTCGAATATCAAAAAAGACCGTTGGTTACCGATCCACAGCTGATCACGTCTCTCGCTTCACAAGTGCGCTTGACGACGCCAGCCCCTTTGAATTTACTGGACCGGGAGCAGCAGTGCCGGAGCAGCTTAATGTTCCAGGCGCGCGAGGTAAATTAGTGAACGCCAAGAAGAACCGATTGTCTCTGATTGCCGGCTCATCCAGCCCGGCTACTGAAGCCGCGCTTGACGTGCACGCGTCGGAACAAGAACTCGAAGATCTGTTCGAGCAGGCGCCGCAGCCGATGTGGTTGTACGATCTGGCCACTCTCAAGTTCCTGCATGTCAATCAGGCGGCGATTGATGAGTACGGCTATTCGCGTCGCGAATTTCTGTCGATGTCGATTAAGGATATCCGACCCGCGGACGATATCGGGCGGCTTGAGGCTCGCATCGCCGATGTACGTGCAGGAGTTGGCGCTTACGACAGCGTCTCCCAATACTGGCGTCACGTCCGTAACAACGGCGACATCATCTGGGTTGACATTCATAACCAGGCAACCCGCTACAAGGGCCGTGAAGCGGGTCTTGTAGTCGCTGTCAATGTGACGGAGCGCAAGCTGACGCAGGAGCGTCTCGATATCCAGCGGGCGTATTTCCGTCAATTATTCGACAGCTCTTCGGATGCCATCCTGCTACTTGACCTGAGCGACAGCATTGCCGATGCGAATCGGAGTTTTCTGGAGCTTTTCGAATACGAGTTATCGGAGGTGGTTGGAGCTCGGATCGATAACCTCATTGTGCCGGACACCAGGCAAGACGAAACCGCACGGAAGTGGGCGGCACTGCACGAAAACGGCTATGTATACTATGAAACGCGCCGCATGAGAAAAAGCGGCACGATGCTTGATGTGGCGGTGGCCGGCTACCCCGTTATCCTGGACTCGAAGCGCCGCGGTGCCTACCTGATTTACAAGGATCTCACGGAGAAGAAGCAGCTTCTGAAGAAGGTCCGCTATCACTCGACCCATAGCGCCGCCACCGGATTGATCAATCGGAGTGAACTCGAACGCCAGATCCGATTGTTGCTTACCAGACCGCGTGGAACGGCCCGGTTTCACGCGGTGCTGCACGTCGCCCTGGATCAGTTCATGCTGGTATCGCGGACGTGTGGCCACGCCGCAGCGCTGCAGCTGCTCAAGCGGGTAGTCGACTGTATTCAGGCCGTGGCAAAATCGAGCAAGGTCGCTCACCTTTACGCCGATGAGTTTTGCGTACTGCTGTCGCGCACCAATCGCGAAAAGACCCAAATGATCGCGCGGCAGATCATCGAAGACGTCGCCGAAATCACGTTTCGCTGGAACGGCCTGGTTTACAAGATTGGTGCGAATGTCGGCGGCATCATGTTGCCGGCTTCGTCGAACGCGGATCAGAGCATATTGCCGATGGCCGAGATGGCGTGCCAGATAGCCAAGGATAAGGGCACGAATCGCATGCATATTGCAGAGATCGGCGACAACGAAGCTGTCCGGCGTCATCACGAGGTGCATTGGCTGTCGCAAATCCATGAGGCGCTCGACGCTGATCGCTTCGTGCTGTACGGGCAGCGCATGCTGTCGGTGGACGGCAGCGACAAGTGCAAGGATCACGAAGTGTTGCTGCGTATGCTTGACCACGACGGGAACGTGGTGTCGCCGGGGCAGTTCATTCCGGTGGCGGAGCGCTTTCGCCTGATGGGGCAGATCGACCGCTGGGTACTGAACCGGCTGTTCACGATGCTGGACGAGATGGCGACAAAAGGCCGGCGATTTAACGGCCGTGTCAGCGTCAATCTGTCCGGCGCAACGCTCAGCGAAGAAGATCTTACCGAGTCTATCCAGTCACTGTTCGAGCGCTACCAGGTTTCACCGGCCAACATCTGCTTCGAGATCACGGAGACCGCCGCGATTCAGAACATCGCCTCGGCGGCACGGTTCGTCGCCGACATGCAGGCGTTGGGCATCAAGATCGCGCTCGACGACTTCGGCAGTGGCATGTCTTCGTTCAAGTACCTGCGCGAGCTGCCAATCGACTACCTGAAGATCGACGGGCTGTTCATCAGGGAAATTATCGCCAATGACGCCGACCGGGCAATGACAGAGGCGATCAGCCGGATGGCGCAGGCGCTCGGCATCCGCACTATCGCCGAGTGCGTCGAGAATCCCGAAACGCTCGACTGCCTGCGCGAGCTGGGCGTGGATTACGCGCAGGGTTTTGCGATTCACAGGCCGGAACCGCTGACGGTAGACATGCTGAGCTGACGCTACAACAACGCTTACGTGCAGCAGGCGTATTCCCTATACTTTCGGCATGCGAAATAAAACTTACGTCAACGGCACGGAATACCGCGTCGTCGGGCTGTCTCGCAGCGGAACTCACGCGGTCATCAATTGGCTTCTGGCACAGGTAGAGGGCCGCTACTGTTTCCTGAATTGCGCCGAACCCAAGTCCAATCCGTTCCACACCGCCAGGCCGCTCGATACCGGGCTGCCTTACGAAGCCAATTTCGACGATTTCGAGTTAGAGCGGGAGCAGGCGGGCGAATTTTCGCACAAGGATGTGCTGCTGCACGGCTACGAAGACTGCTTTCTCGGCATGGTCTGCAACAAGGAAGCGGAGCGGCAGCATGATGCTTTCGTCGGGGCGTCGGCGCGGCGGATCGATGTACTGATTCTGCGGGATCCGTTCAACCTGTTTGCGAGCCGCAAGAAGGCGGGTATTTATCGCGGCGCGCCGGCCGGCGAGGAAGTGGCGACGTGGCGCACGATCGCACGCATCTGGAAGCAGCATGCAAAGGCGTTCACGCGCGAGCACAACTACTTCACTCAGCCGCTGGTCACGATCAACTACAACCGCTGGGCGCGCGACGCCGCTTATCGCCGCGCGCTGGCAGGGCGGCTGAGGTTAAGCTTCAGCGACGCCGGTTTTCACTCGGTTCCGGCGGTGGCGCGCGGCAGTTCGTTCGACGGCACGCAGTTTCACGGTCGGCCGGAAAAGATGGACGTGCTTGAGCGCTGGCGGCACTTCAAGGACGACCCGAGCTTCTGGAACCTGTTCGAGGACGACGTGGTGCGGTTGTCGAAGGAAATTTTCGGATTGGCGCCCGGTGCATGAGCGCCAGCGCCGGTCTACCGAAGATCAAGCGCCCAGGTTTCGCCAACCAGTCCTTCGCCGAAGAGCTGGTGCGGGGCGGACTCGACGAGCTTGAAGCCGGCGCGTTCATAAAGCCGGCGTGCGCCGGCCAGAACGCTGTTCGTCCATAATTCGATCTTCTGGTAGCCGGCCTCGCGTGCAAAGTTGATGCATTCATCCACCAGGCGGGCGCCCAGCCCAGAGCCGCGCATTTCCGGCTCGACCAGCAACAGCCGCAGCTTTGCCACCTCGCTTGAATGCTTTGCCAGCATGATGCAGCCGACGATGCGGCCCTGGTGCTCCGCGATCCAGCAGCGCTCGCGCGCCGGGTCGACGTGCTGAATGAACTGCGCGATAACATCGGCCACCAGTGCCTCGAAGCGCTCGTCCCAGCCTTGCTCCTGCGCGTACAACGCGCCGTGGCGGTGGACGATCCAGCCAAAGTCGCCGGGGCGCGGTGAGCGAAGAATGTAGTCGGTCATTGCATTGCCTGCTGCATGCCTTCGAGTTCGGCCCAGCGCTCGACGGCCCGTTCCAGCGTTTCACGCGTCTCGTTCAGCTCGTCCAGCACCGGTTGCACCTGCTCGAACGGTTGCTCGTAAAACGTCGGGTCGGAGACGCGCGATTCGAGTGCAGCGGACTTTTCTTCCAGCGCTTCGATTTCGTCCGGCAGGCGTTCCAGTTCGAGTTTCAGCTTGTAGCTGAGCTTTTTGCTTTGCGTGGGCGGCTTGCGGTTTTTGCTTTCCGTTTTGCCGCCCCTGGTATTCGGGTTGTCCTTTTCCGTCAAAACGCGGCCGCGCCTGAGCCAGTCGCTGTAGCCGCCGACGTAGCGCTGGACAGTGCCGCCTTCCTCGAACACCAGTACACTCGTTACGACGTTGTCCAGAAACGCGCGGTCATGACTGACTACAATCAGCGTGCCGGCGTAATCGACCAGCCGGTCTTCGAGCACTTCGAGCGTTTCGATATCGAGATCATTGGTGGGCTCGTCGAGCACGAGCAGGTTGCTGGGCCGCGTGAACAGGCGCGCCAGGATTACGCGGTTGCGCTCGCCGCCGGACAGCGCACCGATCCTGGTCATCGCGCGCTTCGCACTGAACAGAAAGCCCTTCAAATAGCCGACGACGTGGCGATCCTTGCCGTTGATGCGAATGTAGTCGCGCCCGTCGCCGACGGTTTCAGCCACTGATTTTTCCGGGTCGAGTTCGCGTCGCAATTGGTCGAAGTAGGCGATTTCGAGATTGGTGCCGAGCTTGACAGTTCCGCTGTTCGGCTGCAGCTCGCCGAGCATGATGCGTAGCAGCGTGCTCTTGCCGACGCCGTTGTTGCCGACCAGGCCGATGCGGTCGCCACGCATGACTTTCAACGACAGGCCGTCAATGAGTTTCTCGTTGCCGTAGCCATGCACGATGTTGTGCAGCTCGATAACCTTGCGGCCGGAGTGCTCTGCTTCTTCGATACTGATGCGCGCTTTATGCTGCGGCTTTTCGCGCTGCATGTATTCGTCGCGCATGGCTTCAAGGGCCCGTACCCGGCCTTCGTTGCGCGTGCGCCTTGCCTTGATGCCCTGGCGGATCCAGGCTTCTTCCTCGGCCAGCTTCTTGTCGAACAGGGCGTCCGCGCGCGCTTCGGCGTCCAGGGCCTCGGCCTTGCGGCGCAGAAAATTCTGGTAGTCGCCCGGCCAGCTTGTGAGGCGGGCACGGTCGAGTTCGATGATGCGCGTCGCCAGCCGCTGCAGGAACGCGCGGTCGTGGGTGATGAACAAGACGCTTCCCTGGTAGCCGCGCACCCGATTTTCCAGCCATTCGATCGTGCTGAGGTCGAGATGGTTGGTGGGCTCGTCGAGCAGCAGCAGCTCGGGATTGGAAACCAGCGCTCGGGCGAGGGCGACGCGTCGCCGCCAGCCGCCCGAGAGTTGATCCAGCGGCTGATCGGCCGGCAGGTTCATTTCGGTCAGCACGGTGTCGACGCGCTGCTCGATGTGCCAGCCGCCTTCGGCTTCGATGCGCAGCTGCAGCGCTTCGAGTTCCTTCAAGCCGCCCGAGTCGAGCGGCCGCTCGGCCTGCTCACGGTACTCTTCAATCAGCGTTTGCAGATGCGCCAGGCCCGCGGCGACGTGCTCGCGCACGGTTTCGCCGCGCGCGGCCGGCAGGGCCTGATCAAGCTGGCTGATGCGTAAGCCCTGCTTGTAGCGGATCTCGCCCGCGTCGGGATGCTGGGCGCCGGTAATCAGCCGCAGCAGCGTCGATTTGCCCGCGCCGTTGCGGCCGATCAGGCACACGCGCTCGTCGGCTTCGATGGCGAGGCTGGCGTCGCGCAGCAGGCGCTGGTCGCCGATCGCGAGGGACATGTTGTCGAGTGTCAGCAGCGTCATTTGTCGGCAATTATAAAAGGAAAGCCCGGCGCAAGGCCGGGCTGAAATTTTGTTACACCCCTCATCCCCACCTTCTCGCTGAGGGAGAAGGAGTTCGACGAGCGAGGTTTTATTCCCTCTCCCTCAGGGAGAGGGTTAGGGTGAGGGGGTAAATTAAACCGCCATCGCGCTCTGCAGCTTCTTGATCGCGTTGCCTTCAAGCTGGCGAATCCGCTCGGCTGAAACGCCGTAGCGATCGGCCAGTTCCTGCAGCGTCGACTTTTTCTCGTTCAGCCAGCGCTCGCTGACGATCTGCCGGCTGCGATCGTCGAGGCTTGTCAGGGCGTGTCTGAGGCGATCCTCGTTGCGCGAGTCCCAGTCGTTCTGCTCGATTTCCTCGGCCGGGTCCGGATGCGAATCGCTGAGATAGTCCGACGGTGTCAATGCGGCGTCTTCGTCGTCGGCGCTCGGGCCGTGGTCGAAAGCCACGTCCTGGCCCGCAAGGCGCGATTCCATCTCGACCACCTGCTCGGGCGAAACGCCCAGCTCGCCCGCGACCGTATCGACCTCATCGGCATTGAACCAGCCGAGGCGCTGCTTGTTTTTGCGCAGGTTGAAGAACAGCTTGCGCTGCGCCTTGGTGGTCGCCACCTTGACGATGCGCCAGTTGCGCAGGATGTATTCGTGCATCTCGGCGCGAATCCAGTGGACCGCGAACGAGATCAGGCGGACGCCGACGTCTGGATCGAAGCGCTTGACGGCCTTCATCAGGCCGATGTTGCCCTCCTGGATCAGGTCGCCGAGCGGCAGGCCGTAGCCGCGGTAGCCGCGGGCAATGTGGGCGACGAACCGCAGGTGCGAAAGCACGAGGTTGCGGGCGGCGTCCAGATCCTGGTCGTCACGATAGCGGCGGGCAAGCTGCTGCTCTTCGGCAGCGCTCAGCACCGGAATAGCCCCGATCGCCTGCATGTAGGCCTCAAGATTGCCCATCGGGCCGGCCAGAGCTAATTCCTTGCTTTTGAGTGTCACGGCATTCGCCATGTCATATCCTCCTGGGAATGGACAGTACAGTTTAGCACTCGGTGGGTTAGAGTGCTAACGGCGGGGTTTGTTCCCGGCAGTCAGGCCGGCTCGATTTCGCCCAGATGTCGTGCGACCGCGCACCAGGACCCCAGCCAGCCCAGCGAGGCGCCGGCGATCAGCAGCAGGAAGACGCTGCCGGCCCCGAGCCCGTGCAGCGAGAACTGGCTGCCGTAGAGACCTGCCAGATATTGTACCGGGCCGTGCAGCAGCCACAGTGACGCGCTTACCAGAATCCATGCCGCAATGCCCCCGCCGAGGCCGTACCACAGTCCGGCGTACAGGAACGGGCGGCGGATGAAGCGGTTGGTGGCGCCGATCAGCTTGCTGATCTCGATCTCGTCGCGGCGGTTCTGGATATCGAGACGAATGGTGTTGCCGATGATAATGACCACACCGAGCGCAAACAGGGCGGTGATGATGAGAATCGTCCGGTGCACGATGCCGATGATGCCGTCGAGCCGCTGCAGCCATTCCGAGTCAAGCTGCACGCTGGCCACTTCCGGCCGCTGGCGCAGCTTGTCCGCCAGTTGATCGGCGGCTCCGCTGCTGGCGCTCAGGGGTGTGACCACGAGCACCGCCGGCAGCGGATTATCGTCGAGCACGTCCAGTGCGGCGCCGAAGCCGGACCGCTGGCGAAACTCCGCGAGCGCCTCGTCCGCCGTGATCAGACGAACGCTCTTGATGCCCGGCTCGCGGCTGACATCGGCCGTCAGCTTGCGCGCCGTTGCCGCGTCCACGTCCTGCTTCAGAAATACCGATACACGCGCCGCGCCCTCCCAGGCGCCGCTGAGCGTGCGGATATTGTCGACCAGCACACTCATGCCGGCGGGCAGGGCGAGGGCGATGCCGATGACGGCGACGCTGAACAGGCTGGCGACCGGGTGGCGCCACAGGCGGCCGAGCGACGCCACCAGCACCTGCGCGTGTCGAATGCCGTAGCCGCCGAGCTGGCCGCGGCCCGGTTCGCGCCGCAAACGGGCGCCTCGTTCGCGGCGGCGGCGCGGCGCCTCGTCCATCTCCGGCAGCGGTTCAGGCCGGTAGCTCATAATCGCCCTCTAGCTCTTGTCATTCCTGCAGGAAGCAGGACTAATTCGTCTGGAACGCATTTGAACTGCCGCAGGCGGGCCCGAAGGGCAAAGCCCATGGAGGGGCTTCGTAATCCAGTTGCCAAGGACGGTACCTTGATGCCGCCGATAGCTTGCCATCCATGGCCTCTGGATTCCGGCTTCCCAGCCGGAATGACAGAAAGTGCCATTTCAACTCGCATATTGCAGATTAGCTTCAACCAAGCGCCCGTGGTCGAGGCTCAGCACGCGACGGCCGAGCCGTGAAATGAGCGCGTGGTCGTGGCTGGCGATCAGCACCGTCACGCCGACCTGGTTGAAGCGCTGGAACAGTTCCATGATGTCGCGCGACAGCTCCGGGTCGAGGTTGCCGGTGGGCTCGTCGGCGATCAGCACCGGCGGGCGGTTGATGATAGCGCGGGCGATGCCGACGCGCTGCTGCTCGCCGCTCGACAGGCCCAGCGGAGAATCCTTCTCCTTGCCCAGCAGGCCGACCTGGTCGAGGGCCGCGCGCACCCGGCGGCCGATTTCCGCAAGTCCAAGCCCCTGAATAATAAGGGGCAGGGCGACGTTGTCGAACACGGTGCGGTCCGTCAGCAGCTTGTGGTCCTGGAAAATGATGCCGACCTGGCGCCGGTAGAACGGGATATGGCGGCGTTTGACGGTCGCCAGGTTCTGGCCGTTGACCACGACGTGGCCGCGGCTGGGCCGCTCGATCAGCGCAATCAGCTTGAGCAGCGTGCTCTTGCCGGCGCCCGAGTGGCCGGTCAGGAAGACCAGCTCACCCGCCCCGATCTGAAAGCTCAGTTCGCTCAGCGCATCGCGCCCGCCCGGGTAGCGTTTGCTGACGTGGTCGAAATGAATCAATCCGCGTCTCCAATCGATAACATCGCCGTGGCGAAATCGTGCGCGTCGAACACGTCCAGGTCTTCGGCTTGCTCGCCGACACCGATGTAGCGGATCGGAATGCCGAAGCGCTTCGCAATGGCGATCACCACGCCGCCCTTGGCGGTGCCGTCCAATTTGGTAATGACGAGGCCGGTGACGTCCACGGCCTGCTGAAACTGCTCGGCTTGCGACAGTGCATTCTGGCCCGTGCCGGCGTCCAGCACCAGCAGCACTTCGTGCGGCGCAGTGGCGTCGGCCTTGCCCAATACGCGACGGATTTTGCGCAGCTCGTCCATCAGCCCGGACTGCGTGTGCAGCCGTCCGGCGGTATCGACCAGCAGCACGTCGCACTGCCGCGCGCGGGCGGCTTCGAGTGCATCGAAGGCGACCGCGGCGGGGTCGGAATCGGGTTTTTGCGCGATGACGGGAATGTCCAGGCGCTCGCCCCATGCCTTGAGCTGGTCGATGGCCGCGGCGCGGAAAGTATCGGCAGCCGCCAGCATCACTTTGTGACCGTTCTGCTTGAAGCGTGCGGCGAGCTTGCCGGTGGTGGTGGTCTTGCCGGTGCCGTTGATGCCGGTGACCAGGATCACGAACGGCCGGTGTCCCCCTTCGATCTGGCTATCGATCTCCAGCGGCTTCGCAACCGGTTCGAGCATCGACGCGAGGCTGCCGGCGAGGCTGGCGCGCACGTTTTCGGTGTCGGTCAGCTTGCCGCGTTTTGCATCCTGCTCCAGCGTTTCGATGATGTCGTGGCACGCATCGACACCGACGTCCGCCAGCAGCAATTCCGTCTCGAGTTCTTCGAGCACGGCGTCGTCGATGCGGCCGCGATTCGGCGCAAGCCGCGCGAAGTCGACGCTCAGCCAGCTTCGTCCGCGGTTGAGCGATTTTCGAAGGCGCTTGAAAAAGCCGGGATTGGCGGGTTTGTCGGCCATGGAGATGACTGAATCAGCGAGCGGACAGCGGCCGATATGCTAACACTCCGCGGCAGAAATGTCGGCCGGGACAGGCCTCGGTAAGAGGCCTGTCCCGGCGACCATTCTTATTTCACTACGCTTTCGTCCTGAATGACGATCGCGGTGCCATTCGGCGGGATGCTGAGCGGCGGATAACCGGCGGCGAAGATCACCGTCTCGGTTTGCATCTCGACAGTGACCGGCATGCTGGCGGTCGGGTCGAGCAGCGAGCTGTGGTCCCCGTACAGGAAGCGGACGATGCCGCGCACGCCCTCGGGGTCAACGGTCGTTTCGTGAACCGCCTGCAGTTCCATCTCGTCGGCCAGCAGGTCGGTGAACGAGGGCGGAATCACCTGGTCCGGCAACGAGCCGTCGCTGCCGGCGATCTCGGTCATGTGGATCGGGTGCTTCGCCGCCGCGGCTGCGGCATAGTTCGCCGCGTCACCCGCGCCGACAACCGTCTGCGCGTTGCGGAAGAAGTCGAGGTAAGGCTGCGTGCCGACTTGCAGTCCTTGTGCAGCCAGGCCGTCGTTAATCCGGTCGGAAAAGGTTGGCGATTGCCGCAGCAAGGCAGCGAGATGACCACCGGGGCTCGCCAGCGTGGCGGAGATCGCGGTGTCGTCAACGGCCAGATAGAGAATGCCGGCAATGGCGCCGAGAGAGTGGCCGACGAAGTAAATCCGGTTGCCGTCGAAGTCCGGCTGGCTGTCGCTGTTGTAATCCAGCGTTGGCAGCGTCCGCGTCAGGCTGATCAGGTCCGCCGCCGCCTGGCGAAGGTTGTCGCGGCTGGTCAGCAGGCTCGTCAGGTTGATGAAATGTGAGCCGCTGGCGTCAATTATCTCGTCTGCGCCGGCCGCATCCGTCTCGTTGTCCTGCACGTCGAGATTGAATGTCAGCTCATTATCTTTCTGGTAGAACGGATTGCTCGGATCGGTGATGCCGTGCAACGGCAGGTCGATCGCGACCACGGCGAAGCCGGCGTCGGCGAACGAGTCGGCAATCGCGAGCATGTTGGTCCGGTTGCCGGTGATGCCGTGCTGGAAAATGACCACCGGCCAGCCGGTGGCCGGTTCCGTGCCGCCCTGCTGCATGTAAACCGATTGGGCGTTCGGCACCGTGGCGAGCACCGGGACCGTCAGTGTGGTGGTCGCAACCGGTGCCGGGTTGTAGCGCGTCAGTGCCGAGCCGCCCTTGCCGGTCCAGTGGCCCTTCAGCGGCGCGGTCGGGGCGTCCTTCGTCGGCACCGGCAGGTAATACGGCACCTGCACATCGCCGACGTAAATGTCGGCATGTCCGGATAGCTGCGGGTTGGCCTGCGCCGTCGTGATGCCGGCGGACTGCAGCACGCCGCCCTGCGGCTCGGCGTGTGCATCGATATAGCTCAGCACCGCACCGGCCGACTGCGTGGCGAAGCTGAACGTCAGCACGATGTGCTGCGGATCGATGCCGGCGCCGCCGGCAACCTGCAGCATCGCGCCCTCGAGCAGTTTTATCTGGTTGAGCGTCGGATCGCTCAGGTCCTCACCGCTGTTGAGTGCCTCCTTGATGGCCGCGTACTGCGTGTCGGCGGTCGCCGCGCTGCCACTCCGGCTCTTGATGCCATCGGTCAGCACTACTTCGTAGGCGCTCGATGTATTGAGCGGGTGGAGCGGGTTGATGGTGAGGATGGTCGGATTCGCCGGCGATACGCCGGCGGTATAGTCCACTCCCGGCGTCAGCGGCCCCACTACACCGGTGACGGCGTGCGTCGCCGGGTCTTCCGTGACCTCAAACACGAATACGGTCTTGCCGCCGACGACGGTGCTTTTGTCGATCGGCTGGCTGAAATAGGCGCTGATGGGGGCTTGCGTTGAAAAGCCGTCGACTGCGTTCACGGCCCGGATCGGAGCTTCGATCGGATTGTCGGCGTGCATCACCGGGATGTTGATGGTGCCGTCCTCGCTGCCGTTGAAGTAGAGGTCGTTCGGGAATGGCATTTCGCCGCCTTGCGGCGCGAAATAAGCAGTGAAAGTGGATTGCGGTGCGGCGGCCGGCGGTTGGGACTGCTCTTCCTCGACGCATCCCCCTAAAATAACCGCGGACAGAACCAATACCAGACCGTAGCGAATCTTCATGGCAAGCTCCCAATTTGGTTGCGGCTAGGTTACGCTGCTTTTCGAATTCAGCGCAACTCCCGGCCCGTGAGCAAAACGTACAAGAATGAATTCCGCATCATCGCCGGCGAGTGGCGCAGCCGCCGCTTGTCGTTCCCCTCGCGCGAAGGCCTGCGGCCGACGCCGGACCGTGTGCGCGAGACGCTGTTTAACTGGCTCGCGCCGCGGATTCCCGGCGCACGCTGCCTCGACTTGTTCGCCGGCAGCGGGGCGCTGGGACTGGAAGCCTTGTCGCGTGGTGCATCAAGAACGACGTTCGTCGAGCGCGATCGGGATGTCGCGCAGGCAATCAGGACGAACCTGGACCGACTCGGCGGTCGGGGCGGCGTGGTAACGGATGCCGGCGCACAAGCTTACCTGGCGGGCGAGCCGGAGCCGGTCGACATAGCGTTTCTCGATCCGCCGTTCGGGTCGGACCTGCTCGAAGAGACAGTTGCGGCGCTGCAGGGGTGGCTGCGGTCTGACGCGCGTATTTATATAGAATATCCGGCCGGCGCCGGTTTGCCGCCGCTGCCCGCGGCCTGGCGCGTGCTCAGGGAGTCGCGCGCCGGCCAGGTCGGCTTTGCGCTGGCGGCGTCGGCTTAAGGTACGATAGGCGAAGCGCAGAAGAGACTGACAACAACATGGCCACTGCACTTTATCCCGGAACGTTCGATCCCATCACCAACGGCCACCGCGACCTTGTTCGGCGGGCGCTGAAGCTGTTTGATCGCGTCGTCATTGCCATCGCCGCCAATCCAGCGAAGGCGCCGATGTTCAATCTGGACGAGCGCTGTGAGCTGGCGCGCCAGTCGCTCGCGGATCTGCCTGGTGTCGAAGTGTGCGGGTTCAGCGGACTGACAGTGCAGTTCGCGCAGGAGCGCGGTATCGAGGTCATCCTGCGCGGTCTGCGCGCCGTGTCGGATTTCGAGTTCGAGTTTCAGCTTGCGGCGATGAACCGGCATTTGTCGCCGGAGGTCGAAACGCTGTTCCTGACTCCGCACGAGCGCTTCACATTCCTGTCATCCAGCATGGTGCGCGAGGTCGCGGGGCTGCGCGGCGACGTGTCGCAATTCGTGCAGCCTGCCGTGGAGGCTGCGCTCAAGGCACGTTTCGGCTAACGTCACGTCTGGCACCGCGGGCAATAATAAGTGGCCCGCTGACCCGAGACGACTCGCTTGATCGGTGCGCCGCAGCGCGGGCAGGGTTCGCCGGCGCGATCGTAAACCTTCAGTTCGATGCGGAAATAGCCCGGGCTTCCATCGTCGCGGGTGAAGTCGCGCAGCGTCGTCCCGCCGGCCGCGATGGCGGCGTTCAGCACGTCCTTCACCGCCGCTGCCAGTAAATCGCAGCGCGGGCGGGCGATGCGTCCCGCGGCGCGCAGCGGATGAATCGCCGCCAGAAACAATGCTTCGTTGGCATAGATGTTGCCGACGCCGGCGACGATCCGGCTGTTCATCAGCAGGTTCTTGACCGCGACGCGCCGGCCGCGCGCCTGACTATATAAGTAACCGCCATCGAATTCGTCCGTCAGCGGTTCCGGCCCCAGGTGCCGGAGCAGCGGATGTTGCAGCGGATCGTCGCGCGTAAACAGGACGGCGCCGAACCGACGCGGATCTTTCAGCCTGAGGCAGTGGTTATCGTCGAGCACGATGTCGACATGATCGTGCGGCCCGGCAGCGGTTGCCGCGGCCAGCACGCGCAGGCTGCCCGACATGCCGAGGTGGACGATCAACGTGCCGGCGGTGGTCTCGATCAACAGGTATTTGCCGCGCCGCGCGACCGTGTTGATGGTTGCGCCTCTGAGCGTCCGGTCGAGGTCGCGCGGTACGGGCCAGCGCAAACGCGGCTGGCGGATGGCGGCGCTTTCTATTACATGGCCCTCAAGATGCGGCGCAATGCCGCGTCGCGCGGTTTCGACTTCCGGGAGTTCGGGCATCGCGCAATAGTATGCCAGCCGCACGTCCGGCGGTAGGGATATGCCGTGCTACACTCTGGAAAAACCATTACTGCCAAGGCTATGGAGGTCAGAACATGGCATCGCTGCAATACGCGCTGAAAATCGCCACTCTCACTTTCGCATCCATCGTTCTCGCGGCCTGCGCGACGCAGCAGTCGAACTCCACCGCCACTGGCGCGAGCGGCAACGCCAACGGCTCATCGAGCCTGGCGCAAAAGATTCCCGATCTTTCGTATACCGAATTCAAGCTCAAGAACGGCCTGACCGTGATTGTGCATGAAGATCACAAGGCGCCGATTGTCGCCGTGAACACCTGGTATCACGTCGGCTCGAAGAACGAGCCGGCCGGCCGTTTCGGCTTCGCGCACCTGTTCGAGCACCTGATGTTCAACGGCAGCGAGCACTACCCGGGCGAGTTCTTCGCACCGTTCGCGCAGGTTGGCGCGACCGACCAGAACGGCACCACCAACACCGACCGCACCAATTACTTCGAGAACGTGCCGAGCAACGCGCTCGACCTGGCGCTGTGGATGGAATCCGATCGTATGGGCTGGCTGCTGCCGGCGGTCGACAAGGCGACGCTCGACGAGCAGCGCGGCGTGGTGCAAAACGAAAAGCGCCAGGGCGAGAATCAGCCGTACGGCAAGGTCTGGCTGCACATCGCGCACGCGACCTACCCGATGGCGCACCCGTATCACCACACCGTGATCGGTACGATGGAAGACCTGGACGCCGCGACGCTCGACGACGTACGCGACTGGTTCAAGACCTACTACGGCCCGAACAACGCGGTGCTGTCGATCGCCGGCGATGTTGACCCGGCCCAGGTCAAGCAAAAGGTTATCGAGTATTACGGCAACATCCCGGCGACACCGCCGCTCAGTCACATGCAGGCCTGGACGGCCAAGCGGCATGGCATGCAGCATGAGGTCATGCAGGATCGAGTGCCGGCGGCGCGCGTGTACATGGTGTGGAATGTTCCCGCGGTGACGGATCCGGCGGCCGACTACCTCCAGCTCCTCGCGTCGGTGCTGTCCGATGGCAAGGCATCACGGCTCTACAAGCGCCTCGTCTACGACGACCAGGTCGCCAGCAACGTGGAAGCGTTTCTCTACGGCCGCGAGATTGCCAGCCAGTTCATCATTATGGCGACGGCCGTGCCGGGTGGCTCGCTGGACAAGGTCAAGGCGGACATCCGCGACGAACTGGTCCGCCTGCTCAAGAACGGGCCGACGCCGGCGGAACTGCAGCGCGCGCAGGCGGGCCTCTACGCGAGCTTTACCCGCGGCATCGAACGCATTGGCGGCTTCGGCGGCATTTCCGGGATTCTCGCGAGCAGTGAGGTCTATTACGGCGATCCGGACGCCTACAAGGATGCGCTCAAGCGCCAGCTCACGGCAACCACGGCCGATCTGAAGCAAGTTGCGAACGAGTGGCTCAGCGACGGCGTTTACGTGCTGGACGTGGAGCCGTTTGGCGACCATTCGACCACCGGCAATGGTGCCGATCGTTCCAATCTGCCGCAGGTGGCCGGCTTCCCGCACGTATCGTTCCCGACCATCGAGTCGGCCACGTTGCCGAACGGCATGAAGCTCGTGGTCGCCCATCACGGCGACCTGCCGCTGATCAATCTGTCGCTGCAAATCAACGCGGGCTACGCCGCCGATGAATATGCCGTGCCCGGCACCGCGAAGCTGGCGCTGGATGCGCTGTCGGCCGGCACCACCGACCACGGCGCGCTGGAAATCAGCAAGCGGCTGAACAGCCTGGGCGCAACACTCGGTACCGACTCGTCGCTGGATACGTCCAGCGTTGGCATGTCGGCGCTCAAGGCGAAGCTTGACCCTTCGCTCGCGCTGTTCGCCGACGTGATTCTGCATCCGACCTATCCGGACGAGAACGTCGCCAAGCTGCGCAAACAACAGCTCGCCGAAATCCGCCAGGAAAAGCATCAGCCGACAGCGACCGCGCTGAGGCTGATGCCGCAACTGCTGTACGGGGAGCAGCACGCCTACTCGATGCCGCTGACCGGTTCCGGCTACGTCGAAACCGTGTCGAAGCTGACGCCGGCTGATCTGGAGAAATTCCATAACACCTGGTTTAAGCCGAACAACGCCACGCTGATCGTCGTTGGCGACACCAGCCTCGCCGAAATTCAGCCGAAGATCGAGCAGTTGTTCGGTAGCTGGCAGAAGGGCGATGTGCCGAACAAGCAGATTCCGCACGTGGCACCGCCCGCGAAGACCGACGTGTACCTCGTCAACCGACCGGGATCGGAGCAGTCGATTATCTTCGCCGGTACGCTCGCGCCGCCGCACGGCGCCGACAATCACATCGCCATCAGCGCGATGAACGGCGTCTTCGGCGGTGACTTCAACGCCCGCGTCAACATGGATCTGCGCGAGGACAAGCATTGGGCGTATGGCGCATACAGCTTCATGTATCCGGCCAGAGGCCAGGAGCCGTTCATCATCTACGCGCCGGTCCAGACGGACAAAACCGCCGAGGCCATGGCCGAAATCGAGCAGCTCGCGACGGGCTTCGTCAACGGCAAACCGGCCACGAGTGAAGAACTCGCGCGAGTGACCAACAAGCGCATTCACAGTCTCGCCGGCCGCTGGGAAACCAACGATGCGGTCGCCGCGTCCATCGGCGCGCTGGTCAGCTTCGACCTGCCGCACGACTACTGGGACACCTATCCGAAGCGGCTGAAGGCGGTCGACCTGAAGGACGTGCACCAGGCGGCGAAGGAAGTGATCGACCCGCACAAACTCGTGTGGGTAGTCATCGGTGATCTGGACCGGGTGGGCGATGCGATCCGCAAGCTCGACCTGGGCGAGATCCACTACATCGACGCCAACGGCAAGCCGGTGCCGGG
>DASSNT010000073.1:0-3835 GCA_035701285.1 Gammaproteobacteria bacterium
GTGCGGTTCCTGGGCATGTCGGAAGCAGCGCCGGCCACGCTCAGGCGCGCCCACGCGGTGCACCCGATCACGGCGCTGCAGACTGAATACTCGTTGTGGAGCCGCGATCCGGAAGATGAAATCCTGCCGACCTGTCGCGAACTCGGCGTCGGCTTCGTCGCCTACAGCCCACTCGGGCGCGGCTTTTTGTCGGGCCGCATCAAGCGGTTCGACGATCTCGACGCGGACGACTACCGGCGCAACTCACCGCGCTTTCAGGGCGAGAACTTCGAGCGCAACATCGAGCTGGTCAACCGCATCGAGCAGCTTGCCGACGACAAGGGCTGCACCGCCGGCCAACTCGCGCTCGCCTGGGTGCTGGCGCAGGGCGAGGACATCGTGCCGATTCCGGGCACGACCAAACGCTCGCACCTGGAGGAAAATGTCGCAGCGGTTGATGTGACACTGTCGGATGCAGACCTGGACGCGATCGACGAGATTGCGCCGCAGGGCGCGGCGGCGGGACTGCGCTACCCCGAGGCGATGATGAAATCGGTGAACCGGTAGCCGATTCGTCGGCGGCTAACCGACCGCTTTGCTGCGCCGCTCCATGATCAGCGTGTCGCGCCAGACGCCGCGCATCTGCCCGATGCGCTCGCGCCGGCCGACCAGCCGAAAGCCGCAGCGTTCATGGACAATCACGCTGGCCTTGTTTTCAGGGAAGATGCCGGCCTGCAAGGTCCAGATACCGTTGCGCTCCGACTCATCCACCAGCGCCTGCAGCAACACGCCGCCCACCCCGCGTCGCTGCGCCTCGCTTGCAACGTAAACGCTGACTTCGGCGACGCCGCCGTAGACGCAGCGGTCGGACACGGCGCTGAGCGCCGCCCAGCCGGTAACCTGATCGTCCCCGACCGCCACCAGCCGTGAATGCGGCAGATGCGCCGCATCCCAGGCCGCCCAGGGCGGCGGCTCAAGTTCGAACGTCGCATCGCCGCCGGCAATGCCTTGCGCGTAAATGTCGCGGACGGGCGGCCAGTCGGCGGGCGTCATCGCCCGGATCACGCATTGTGCGTTCTGACATTTAACTTGCACAGCGTTCCAGGCTCGCCTGTTGTTCCGCGAGATCCTGTTGCTCCGCCCGGGCCTCGTCGGTGCCAGGCAGTTCGGTGCCGCGCAGGGAGGCCCCCCTGGTTTCGATCAGGAAAAAGGCCGCGACCAGCCCGATCACACAGGCGCCCATCATGTAGTAGGCCGGCATGAGCTTGTTGCCGGTCAGATCGATCAGGTATTGCGTCGCCGCCGGCGCCGTTCCGCCAAAAACGGATGTGGCAACGTTGTAGCCGATGGCCACACCGGCAAAGCGTGCAAAAGTCGGGAACATGGCGGGGAAAGTCGCCGATATGGTGGACAACTGTGGTGCAAAAAGCAGGCCGATAATAATGAAGGCCACTATCGCACCGGTCGTCCCGGTGGCCATCAACGAGTAAAGGGGTACGATAAAAATGATCAGGCTGAGGCAGGAAAACAGCCACATCGGACGGCGGCCCACCGTGTCCGACAGCCGGCCGAAAAACGGCAGCACGATCGCCATCAGCACCATCCCCAAAACGGGAACCAGATTCGCCTGGCTCTCGCTCATGCCCAGCGAGTCCTGCAGGTAAGTCGGCGTAAAGGTCAGAAAGGCATATTCGACCACGTTCAGGGCAATGACCAGGCCGGACAGCACCAGCAGGGGCTTGAGATAGGTTGTCAGCAACATCCCGTATACCCGGGAAGAGCGCTTGTTGCGCTCCTGGGCTTCTTCTTCGACTTCCCGGAAGACCGGGCTGTCTTCCATCCGGCTGCGCAAAAACATGCCCACGTAACCCAGCGGCAAAGCAACAAAAAACGGGATGCGCCAACCCCAGGTGGCCATCGCATCGGCGGACAGCACGTTGGTCAATATCAGCGCAATCAAAGCCGCCACGGTAAAGCCGGACAAGGTACCGACTTCGAGAAAGCTGCCATACATGCCGCGCCGGTTCGGGGGCGCGTATTCGGCCATGAAAGTCGCCGCCCCGCCGTATTCGCCACCGGCCGAGAAGCCCTGGAGTATGCGCAGCGCAAAGAGGATGAACGGCGCCCAGATGCCGATGGTGGCGTAGCTCGGAATCACGCCGATAAGAACCGTCGATGAAGCCATCAGAATGATGGTCATGGCCATGACCGACTTGCGCCCGATCCGGTCGCCCAGCGGTCCCCAGAACATGCCGCCCAGCGGCCGGATCAGAAAGGAAATCGCGAAACCGGCCAGCGTCCACATGATGCCGTTTACTTCGGCCGGAAACAGCGTTTTTGCGATATGGGTGGTGAGATAGGCATAGGCGCCATAGTCAAACCATTCAACAGCGTTGCCCATGGCCGACGCGGCGATGGCCTTGTGCAGTACCGGCTTCGGGATCTTGAAATCCACCTGCGCGGACTCGCTGGTCGTATCGGTCGGCTGCAAAGGCGTTCTCCGTCACAAAAACAAGCGAAAACCCTACCAGACCCGGCCGAGGCATGCGAGGCCCGGGACTGGGATGGCCGGAGTTAGAGGGGGATTTCTATTCGCCCGTCTCCTTGCGAATGAACTCCACCTGCGCGTAATTGATCACCGCGACCAGCGGCACGCCGCCGGCGATATTCCCGATCAGCGTCGGCACATAGAAGCGGCCAAAGAACGCGCCCCACGACGCATGATCGGTAACGACGGCGTAAAACGCATCGACCGAGCCTGCGATGATGTGCGAGAACTGCCCGAGCGCGATGACGTAGGTGATGATGACGATCACGCCGACCCGGTTGGACTCAGCGAATGGCATCAGCCAGATCAGTGTCGCGATCAGCCAGCCGGCGAATACGGCGCGCAACAAGGTTGTCGAAAAGCCGGTCGAGAATGCGCCCATGCTGATGGCGGCGAAGGTGCGATGCATTTCCGGCGTCAGCAGCGAGGTGTTGCCGATCAACAGCGCGAAGATGAACGCGCCCAGCGTATTGGTGAGCAGCACGATGCCCCACAGCCGCAAGACCTTGATCAGGCAAGCCGCCGTGCGGCGCCGCAGCAACTCGGTGACCGGCGTCAGCGTGTTTTCAGTGAAGAGCTGCTGGCGGCCGAGGATGACGATCATGAAGCCGACGCTGTAACCGAGATCGGACACGACATGCGCCCAGTCCGCGTCGGGCAAGTACGTTGCGAGCAACGACTGGGCCATGAACGAGAAGCCCATCGACAGTCCGGCAGCGAGACCGGACCAGGCCAGCGAGCCGGTGGGCCGCGCCAGTTCGTACTCGCCTTCGCGGCGCACTGTCTCGTACACCACCGCCGCGCGCGGCGGCGAACGGCGTTCCGCGTCTTCCTGTTCGTGGCCTTCGAGAATGTCTTCTTCAGCTTCGGGAGAGGGATCCTTGTCCGGCTTCCTTGCCATCGCGGTCGTCCTTATTGTTCCGATTCCAAGCATACCTGATTTGCGATCGGCGCTGCTGCTTGACTCGATTACGCGCTTCCCCGATGATGACATCCGCCGAAGGTGGCATTGCCCCCAATACGACTGGATCGGGCGGTGCCTGGGAAGCCGGTGCGCATTCGATGCAATTCCGGCGCTGCCCCCGCAACGGTAATTGGGTTAACGCCTGTCACATGTCACTGCGTTCGCGCGGGAAGACGACAGGTCTGGAACGTCCGCCCATAAGTCCGGAGACCGACCTTGGTGGAAGTCGTGAGACTTCCTGGCGCCGGTGTCGCGGAGGGCGGCTTAGGGGTTTCGAAACCCTTCCTCTTTTTTCTCTCCGATGCCGGTGATTGTCACCGTCTGAACGCCTGCGGGAGCGCTGG
>DASSNT010000074.1:0-32148 GCA_035701285.1 Gammaproteobacteria bacterium
CCAGGTACGGCGCATCGGGCGCCGCCGGCTCGTCCGGATCGAACTGCGCCAGCAGCGGCTTGCCGCCGGTCTGGCGGGCTATGCGCTGGTAGGCGACGAAGTCGTTCGCCTCACCGCCGCTCTGGATGCAGGTGTCGGTGACGCAGCCGTCGTCGTAGCCGAACAGCACATAACCGCGGTCGTCGATGGTGACTTCGTTGAAGTCCAGCAGGTTGCGGTTCATGTTGCCGCCGCCGCTGTTCCAGATGCCGCCGTGACCCTGCACCGGATCGTTCGGCGTCGCGTTGACGGTCGTCCAGGTCTTGCCGCCGTCATAGGTGGTGGCAATGTACAGATACCAGTTGCCGGGATAATCCAGCGACTCATGGTTGCCGGCGACATTGCTGCCGAGGAAGCCGCAGGCGGCCCGGCCGGGCGAACCGGCGACCGCTTCGGGGAAGTCGCCCATGATCACGCCGACGGCCTTGCCGATATCGGTGTCGTTGACCCAGGTCTGGCCGTGGTCGTGGCTGACCGCCACGTGCACGTGATGTTCCGAGCCCTGGCCGTTGACGTAGCAGTAATAAACGGTATTGGCATCGTCGATCGCGATTGACGGGTCAGTTGAACCGCCCTCGAATGCCTCGCTTCCCGGGATCACGAAGTTGGTCCAGGTCGTGCCCGCGTCGAGACTGACCGTGCCGCCCTGGTGTTCGCCACAGAAGGCGGTTGGTACATAGACCGCGCCGTCCGGGCCGACTTTCGCATGGCCGTGCAGGCTGCTGCAGGCGGTGATGCCATTGCCGAGGTAAATCGGCACGCCGGGGCCGAAGCTCACGCCGCCATCGTCGCTGCGCTGGCAAAAAGCCGGGCCGACGACGGTCTGCGAGCAGTAATAAACGGCATTGGGATAGGCGGGATTGGGCACCGGAACCAGGCTCGGATAAGGCCCGGCGCCTATGGTCTGGTGATCGGCACCGCCATTGGGCGGCGATACCGAAGCCTGAATCCAGCTCGCGCCATCGTCATCGCTATAGGCAAACAGTACGTTGGCCCCGGCGGTGAGATTCGAGACGAAGGTGCGGCCGGTGCGCTGATCGGTGATCAGAATCGGATCCAGCGTCGTGATGCTGGCGATCGAGGGCGACACGTCCGTCCAGGTCGCCGGTCCGGCAGCCGGCAGCGGCGGATTCCGGTTTTCCGGCAGCGTCACGCGGAAGACCGGGCCATCGGAGTTCGTCATGATGGCGCCGGTCTTCGGATTGAAGCCGATGTTGAACTCGCCGGAGCTGCCGTTGGCGCTCGAGTGCTCTCCCGGGGCGAGGATCTGGTAGCGCGGCACCCCCGGCGCGGTCGGCGTTGCCTGGCCGAAGGCGACGCTGTCGCCGCCGCCGCTGCTGACGGGGCCGGCAACCAGCTCAACCTTGACGGAAATCGTCTCGCCGGTGGGAGTGTACGGAACCACTTTGACCGTGAACGTCTTGGTGCCATTGAAGGCGCGCAGCGTCGTCACTTCCGGATTGGCCTGGCTCGCCGCCTGCGTCTGCGCCTGCTCGCCGCCGCTGGTCGTGGTGACCTCGCCGGGATAGACGTACATGTCGTAATCGGAGTTGCCGGTGCCGGCGTCCTGCCATCCCATGGAAAAGCGGATCAGCTCGCCGGGATGGGTGCTGGTGTAGTCGTCCGGGAGCGAAACCGTCAACGTGAAGTTGTCGCAAGGTTGCACCGGATCGGTGCATTCCGGGCCGCTGTCGACGAGCGGAACCGGTGTCGGATTGGCGAGTGTGAACGGCCCGGCGGTGTACGTCAGCGGCCCGGAGGTAGCGGTCAGTGTGCCGCTCGACGGGCTGCTGGCGAATGCCGGGACGCCGGCAATCCATAGCGCGGCGCCGGCGACAGACACAAGAAGGGCGCGGTAAACGGAAGTTCGACGGGACATAAAGCCTCCCTGGCAGTGGCATCCAAAATGGTAGTGGTACTACGATGAGCTGACTCTAGCGGCACCAGAAGTGATAAGTCAATACATTCCAACCCCTGCTTTTGCGACGCCGGTCCGAAATTTATGGCCGTTTGTCCGTTGACGGCAGGTGATAGTGGCACTACCATGCCCGCATCTTTCGACTTGTCACGCCCGTATCCGAGGTCAAATGGTTCCCGATGCCGCAATCTCCAACACCAGTCGCGCCCGGCTTATCGAGGCCGGCCGGACTCTGATGGCAGAAATGGGGTACGAGGGCGCGGCCACCGCGGCGATTGCCCGGCGCGCCGCGACGTCCGAGTCGCAGCTGATGCGTTACTTCGGCGGCAAGGCCGGGTTGCTCGAAGCGATCTTTGACGAGGGCTGGACGCAGCTCAACGGCCAGATTGAGACGGTCATCGAAGGTGCGCCGAATGTGCCGGCGGCGCTGGTCGAGTTGTTGTCGCTGTTCATCGCCGTGTTCGACCGCGACCAGCAGCTGGCGCGCCTGTTTTTGTTTGAAGGCCGCCGGCCCCGCGGCCCGCGCGCCGAAATCAGGCTGTCGCGCGGCTACGTCGCATTTATCGAGCGAATCGCTGAGCTGGTTGTACGGGGCCAGCGTGGCGGCTCGCTCAGCACCGCGTTCGACCCGCGGATGCTGGTGGCGGCGATGTTCGGGGCGGCGGAGGCAATGGTCCGCGACCGCCTGATGAATCAGCGGCGTGAAGGCGCCGGCATCGATTCGGCCGCCGATCTCCGGCAGGTATTCGAAGCGATGATCAAGGGCTTTGCCGCGCCGGGCTGAGCCGCCGATGCAAGGGATTCCGCCAGTAGCGACCCCGGAGTCGATATGGTGTACTCGGAAGGCGGCTGGATAGGCCAATACGCCGCGGGCCCCGCCGGCTCGCGATTCACATGGACGTGAAGAGCACGCAATGAGAGCAGCCACTGTCTCCCACGCGGGACTGTTGACAATAATGATCGCCGCGCTGGCCGCGACGGGCAATGCCGTCGGGGCGGAACCGCAACAGCCGCGTCACCTCGTTGCCGCGCCGGCCGAGCCGGATGCTGCGGCAATCGTCACCTCCCATGACCTGCGTGCCCCCGGCGTTGCCCCGCCGACGCGCATTGCCGGACGGATTCGCCACAGCCTCTACCGGTCCGCGCGCAGCGCCGGCCTGAGCCGCGAATTAACGGCGGCGCTGGTCGGCATCTTCGCGCGCCGGGTCGACTACCGCCACGATATCCAGGCCGGCGATCGCTTCGTGGTGGTTTATGAACATGACGACGGTGAGCCGCGCATCGTCGCAGCCGAACTCGACCTCCAGGGCCGGGCCATGCGCGCGTTTCGCTACACGGACGGCAGCGGGCAGCCGGCATGGTATGCGATGAACGGCCAGCCACTGAAGCCGACGCTGCTCCGAACCCCGGTCGACTATACCCGCGTCAGCTCGCCATTTTCGCGGCGGCGCCTCAACCCCGTGCTGCACATCTACCGGCCCCACTACGGCGTAGATCTGGCAGCGCCAGCCGGAACGCCGGTGCGCGCGGCCGGCGACGGCCGCGTCACGTTCCGCGGCCGCGACGGCGGCTACGGCAAGCTCATCATCATCAACAACCCCGGGCCCTTCTCGACCCGATACGGGCACATGCAGCGGTTCGCGAAAGGCATTCACGTCGGCAGCTACGTTCAACAGGGAGACGTTATCGGCTACGTTGGCTCGACCGGCGTCGCCACCGGACCGCATCTGCATTTCGAGATCCGCGTCAACGGCAAGCCGCGCCCGCCGCTCAAGGTCGAGCTGCCGCGCCAACAGTTGAGTGGAGATGCGCTGCTGGCCTACGAACAGGCCATCGCGCCGCTGGCCGGCGCGCTCGACCCGACGCCGCGCCGGCCGGCTGGTGTGGACATCGCCTCGGCCGGGGACGGCGCGGGTGACTCGGCAGCACCGGCCAAGCGCCCTTGCGCGCTGGGTGGTGACGGAAACCTGGCCGTGTGCCTTTTGAGCAGTCAGGCGACCTCCTCCGCCGACTCGCTGGCCGGCGGCGCGCTTTCCGTCGGCCTGGCCGTCAGGCCTTAGCCGGATCCCTTCACGACAAACGTGTTGTTTGCGCGATTGCCGTCCGGAATGGCGTGATCCGGATCGATCGTCGCCGACTTCACCTGTTTGCCCCCCGGCGTCAGCACCTCGAACGTATGATGCCGCTGCCAGGTCTCGACCGGGACCTCGATGCGGCGCGTACCGCCGTCGACGAAAGTCACCTCCAGCGTCGTCGGCATCACCAGCTTGTCGAGGTTCGCGATGGTAATCAGCGCGCCCTTGGCCGGGCCGTCATCCACGTACTTCACGCCCTCGACTGCCATGTCGAGGTTCCAGTTGTGCTTGAACCAGCCGCGCCAGAACCAGCTCAGATCTTCGCCCGCGGCGCTCTCCATCGAGCGGAAAAAGTCTGACGGCGACGGATGCTTGAAGGCCCAGTCGTGCACGTACTTGCGAAACGCCTTGTCGAACCGCTCCGCACCCAGAATCTGGTCGCGCAGCAGGACCAACCCAAGCGCCGCCTTGAAGTACGTCACCGGATGCCGATACTTGCCCTTGATCACGTCTGGCAGCGTCATGATCGGCGGCGCCTCCGGATCCTTCAGCACCGACTGAATCTCCTCGACCGGATTGCCGCCGCCGGGCGCATACTCGCCGTCGCGCTTGGGCGCGAACTCGCCGTTGTTGTACCAGCGCGCGGCAAGCACGTCGACGAACGTATTGATGCCCTCGTCCATCCATGCATCGCGGCGCTCGTTGCTACCGACGATCATCGGGAACCAGTCGTGGCCGAATTCGTGGACCGTCAGGCCGAACAGGCCCATGCTGGTGTCTTTCCACCAGTCGAAGACGATGCCTGGATACTCCATGCCGCCGGCGATGCCCGCCTCGGCGACCGCCACCGGCCACGGATACTCGACGCCGGTGTAATTGGAAAAGAATTCTATAGTGGCTTTGACGAACTCCGTGGAACGCTCCCACTCGCCGGTCTTGATGCTCTCGACCGGATACGCCGACATCGCCAGCGCCGTCCGCTCGCTCGGCAGGTTGATGCGCGCCGCATCCCACACATAGGCGGCCGATGCGCCGAAGGCCACGTCGCGCGTGTTGCGCATGCGGAAGTGCCAGGTGAGCGTGCCGTGCTGCACCGGTCGGCTCGCCGGGTCGGTGACCTCGGCGGGGGTGCGAATCATCACCGTGGTGTCGCTGTGACGCGCCTGCTCGAGGCGCTCGCGCTGCGCGTCCGTCAACACATCGTCCGGGTTCACCAGCTTGCCGGAGCCCACCACGATCATGTTCCACGGCACGGTGACGCTGTAGTCAAAATCGCCGTAGTCGAGATAGAACTCGTTGTTGGTGAACGGCAGCGTGTTCCAGCCGCGCAAATCGTCGTAAACCGCCATGCGCGGATACCACTGCGCCACTTCGAAGACGTTGCCGTTTTTGGTCTGGTACCAGTCGGTACGACCGCCGAAGTTGCCCGGGATCGTATAGCTGTAGACGATGTGCAAACGAACCCGACCGCCGTTCGCGGCCAGCGGCTGCGGCAGGTCGACGCGCATCCGCGTGTCGGATTCGACAAACCTCGCCGGCTGGAATCCGCCGTCGGTTTCGACGGCAACCGACTTGATGCGAAAGCCGCCGGTATGATCGACCGGGTCCGGTTCGCCGCGGCTGGCGAAATTGGCCCGCGCATCGATCCGATAGCGGTTCTGGTCGAGCTGCAGCCACAGCAGGTGCAGCGCGTCGGGGCTGTTGTTGGTGTAGGTAATCGTCTCGCTGCCCTGCAGCACCTTGCGCTCGGGATCGAGCGCCGCGCTGATCCGGTAGTCCGCGCGATTCTTCCAATAATCCGGCCCGGGCGAGCCGTTGGCCGAGCGGTAGCGATTCACCGCCTGCGGATAGTCGAAAGGCGCAAAAGTCTGCAGCGGGTTGAACGTCGATTCGGTCGGCACCGACTCGGCGGCAACGGCCACGTTCGTGAACGCGACCGCGCAAACGGCGGCCAGCATGGAAAGCAGCGGCTTGTGCATGGATGTCCCCGTGCGTTTTGATTAGGTGAGGCATCCATGCGCGCAACAATTTAATGACAACGCCGGCACGGCGTTAGTTCCGGCGGATTATGACGTGCCGCCCACCGTCAGGCTGTCGACCTTCAGCGTCGGCTGACCCACGCCGACCGGCACGCTCTGGCCGTCCTTGCCGCAGGTGCCGATGCCTTCGTCGAGCTTCAGGTCGTTGCCGACCATGCTGACGCGCGTCAGCACGTCCGGCCCATTGCCGATCAGTGTCGCGCCCTTGACCGGACGGGTCAGCTTGCCGTTTTCGATCAGGTAGGCCTCGCTGGCCGAGAACACGAACTTGCCGGAGGTGATGTCGACCTGGCCGCCGCCGAAGTTGGCCGCATACAGGCCTTTATCGACCGACGCGATGATCTCGGCCGGATCGTGCGGCCCCGGGCGCATGTAGGTGTTGGTCATGCGCGGCATCGGCAGGTGTGCGAACGACTCGCGCCGGCCGTTGCCGGTCGGGCGCATCTTCATCAGCCGCGCGTTCATCTTGTCCTGCATATAGCCCTTGAGCACGCCGTTTTCGATCAGCGTCGTGCATTCGGTGGCGGTGCCTTCGTCGTCGATGCTGAGCGAGCCGCGCCGGTCGTTGATCGTGCCGTCGTCCACCACGGTGCACAGCTCGCTGGCCACGCGCTGACCGATGCGGCCGGAGAAGGCCGACGTGCCCTTGCGGTTGAAGTCGCCCTCCAGGCCGTGGCCGATCGCCTCGTGCAGCAGCACGCCAGGCCAGCCCGGCCCCAGCACCACGGGCATCGTGCCGGCGGGCGCCGGTTCGGCTTCCAGGTTGGTCAAGGCGCTGCGCACCGCTTCGCGGCCCAGCGCCAGTGCGCGGTCTTCGTCGAGAAAATACTGGTAGCCGAAGCGTCCGCCGCCGCCGGCGTAGCCCTGCTCGCGACGGCCGTTTTCTTCCGCAATCACAGCAACGCTGAAGCGCACCAGCGGGCGCACGTCGCCCGCCAGCGTGCCGTCGCTGCCGGCAATCATGATGGTGTCGTGCATGCCGCCCAGATTGACCATCACCTGCTTGATGCGCGGGTCCATCCGCCTGATCTCCGCGTCGATGCGCTGCAGCAGCGCGACCTTGTCTTCGTCGCTCAGCGTTTCCAGCGGATCGACCGGCGCGTATAACTGCGGCGCACCGGCGGAACGCCACGCCTGCAGCTTGCCTTCGCCGCCGCTGCGGGCGATCGCACGCGCCATGTCGGAGGCCTGCGTCAGCGCCGGCAGCAGGATTTCGTCGGAATACGCGAAGCCGGTTTTTTCACCGCTCATCGCGCGCACGCCGACACCCTGCTCGATGCTGTGGCTGCCCTCCTTGACGATGCCGTCTTCCAGCGCCCACGACTCGTGGCGACTGAGCTGGAAGTACAGGTCGGCGTTGTCGATGTTGCGACCCATCAGGCGGCCGAGCACGCGCTCGAGCGCGCCTTCGTCGAGGCCGGAAGGCTGGAGGATGGCTTGTTTGGCGAGATCGAGTGAATGTGTCATGCAGTATAAATGGGGGTAAAGCTCGTGAGATTCAAATGGCAGCCGGCGCCTCGACCGACGTCAGCCGCCGATGCCTGAGCGCCGGCAGGCTTTGCCGGCAGGCCTTGAGGCGCTGCGGTGCGAGATCGCCGACGACGGTGCCGCCGCCGCGGGCGATGCGGCCCAGCACCATGCCCCACGGGTCGACGATCATCGTGTCGCCGAACGTGGTGCGGCCGTTGACGTGATAGCCGCCCTGCGCGGCCGCGACGACATAGCAAAGGTTCTCGATGGCCCGGGCGCGCACCAGCACTTCCCAGTGCGCCTGGCCGGTCAGCGCGGTAAACGCCGACGGCAACGCAATAATTTCCGCGCCGTCGGCGGTCAGCCGCCGGAACAGCTCCGGGAAGCGCAAATCATAACAGACGGCCAGGCCCAGCCGGCCGAACGGGGTGTCGAGAACGACGGTGCGGTCGCCGCCGCGAATGAATGCAGATTCGCCGTAGGTCTCGCCCGGTGCATCGAGGTGTGCATCGAACAGGTGAATCTTGTCGTATCGTGCGACGCGCGTGCCGGCGGCGTCATAAACGGGCGTCGTGCCGTAAACGTGCGTGTCGTCGGCCTTGATCGGCACCGTGCCGCCGACGATCCAGACGCCGAGGCGCGCGGCGAGATCGGCGAGAAAGTCCTGAATTGGCCCGTTGCCGTCTTCTTCGCCGGCCGCGACCAGCGCCGCCGGCTTCATCGCCATCAGCGCAAAATACTCCGGCAGCACCAGCAGCTTCGCACCTTCGGACGCGGCCCGCGTTGCCAGCCGGTCCGCCTCCATAAGGTTCGCCTGCACCGTCGAGCCGGATACCATTTGCAGCGCCGCAACGCGTAGCCTGTCCTTGCTCATTTCCCTCCTCCTTGTTTTGCTTTGCTTTTTTCGGGCAGTCCCGAAATAGCTTTCATTTGCGGATTATCCCATGGCCCCGTTATGTGATACGCGATTTGCGTCGCCTCTTTCAACGGCGACTTGAAAATCTGCGTCAGCAGCAGCAGTGCCGCGCCGGTAATCGGTCCGCCGGCAATGGCGCCGGCTACCGGCAGCGTCGAGGAAATGCTGGTGTTGATCAGCACCACCTCGTCGTAATCCTGCTTCGCGAGGCCGATGCGCCCGATGACCCGCACGTCGGCCACCGTGCTCTCGAGACGAAAGTCGTTGGTGTACGCGTTGCCGCTGGCAATCGTAAACGTCCCGCCCATCGAATCGTAACTGAAACCCTTGCCGAACACATCGCCGAAATTGAACAGCAGCCGGCGCGGCAGCGCATTCAGACTGAGCAGCGCGAGCAGCCGCCCGGCGCCGGGTGAGATTTCCGGCAGGCGGCCGTCTTCGAGATGAATCGTGAACGCACCGCCGAGGCGCTTGACGATGTTGCTGGTCGGCGGCCCGGTCCAATGCAGTTCCGCGTCAATCTTCGCCTGATCGGCCGTCAACGCTGCCGGCAGCCCCAGCGCCTTGAATGCCTGGGCGACATTGCCGCTGTGTGCCGAGGCCGCAAGATTGGTGTGCTGCACGCCCTCGTCGTCGAGCACCCAGGTGCCGTACATGTTCACGTTGAGCGCCGGCTGCGTAATCGAGAAACGCGGCAGCACGACGCCGCCCGGTGCCTGCAGCAACTGGAATTCCAGCGCACCGATATAGCGATCGCCGAGGCGGGTCTCGCGGCTGCTGAACTTCAGCGGCGGCAGCGCCGTCGGCGACAGTTCCAGCGCCCTGGCGTGGCTCTTCGCGAAATTCGTGTCCAGGTGCAGGTAGTCGAGCGCCACGTCATACGGATGCTTGTTGTCGACCGCCGCCGGCAGCACGATCCTGCCGGCGATATCGGGACCGGCCAGTTGCAGTCGGTAACCCGCGCCGTTGCTGTCGGCTTTGACGGTCACATCGCGAAAATGCTGCCCGAGCGCATCCACCTGACCGATGGTCAGGTTCATGTTGAGGTTAGCCGGCGCGGCCGTGCCTGAACCGCTACCGATCAGGCCGGCAAGTTGCTGCCATTCCGTCAGCGACACGCGCGCCAGGTGGCCGTCGATCAGCAGGCCTTTTTTCGGCACGTGCAGTTCGCCCGCGCCGAAGTGAATTTCGCCGGCGGCGAGCGCGGTGCCGTGGTCGGTGTCGGCAAGCGCGATGCTGGCCTCCGCGGCATCGCCGTAGGTCGCGTCGATGGCGAAGCCGTCGTCCAGCACAGCGAAGTGCAAGGTGGTGTCCACCGCCTTTGCCGCGGGTTTCCTGAACGGCGCCGGCAGCTTCAGCGCCAGGCCTTTCAAATCCGACTCGGCAGTGATCGTCAGCGGCTGCGCGCTGGCCGCCCCCAGCTCGTTTGGCAGATGGACCTCGGCATGCCAGTCCATCGTGCCCTCGGCGAGGTGCGCCTGCGGCAGGCCGAACGCCTTGGTGAGCGCGGCCGCCGTCGCGCTGCCGTCGAGGCCGATCAGCGTCGTGTCGCTGTCGTTCGGCGCGGGCTTGACCGTAATTGCGACCGGCGCGCTGAGAAACCGGCCCTTGAGGCCGGTCGGGCTTGCGAGGCCTGCGTTGGCGAAGTCGAGTTCGCCAGTCAGGCCGTGAAAGCTGCTTTTCAACCCGGCGAGCATCACGTCCACGCCCTTCAGGTGCGCCTGGCCGTGCAGTTGAAAGCGGTCTACGTCCGCCAGCGGCAGGCTCAACTGCACGTCGACATCGAGCTTGCCATGGGCCTGGGTCTTGGTGATGTAGGGCCCGAACTTTTGCGCAATCGGCGATTCACGCAGAAACGCCAGGGCCTCGGCGGCATCACCGACCGCGTCGCCCTTGATCACCAGATGCCCCTCGGAGAGGTCGGCAATCTCGGCGGTCGAGCCGGCGATGCTCATACCCTCGATGTTGCCGCCGATCACCTTCGCCAGCAGTCCTTCGTTCTTGAACTCGATTTCGGCGTCCAGCGATTCGACCGCCGGCCAGTGTGGATCGAACTTGATGAGCGCGTCGCGCAGATCGAAGTCCACCCGGAACAGGCCCTCGCCGTGGCGGAACGGAAACTTGTCGGCGGCACCGCGAAACACCACCTCAACCCGCGGCACCTGGCCATTTTTCACCGACCGGTCCACCCATTTTGTGACGTCGGCAGGCATGATGCCGACCGGTAGGTAGCGCGATTTGTATTCAAGGTTGATGCCGCTGGCGCGCGCCTCGACATCGAGCCGCGGCGCGCTGCCGTCGTCGGGCAGCAGCACACTGAAATGGCCGGCGGTAGTGAGCTGGCCGTTGCCGAGGCTGAATTGATCCGAGGCGATCAACCAGCCTTCGGGGTTGTGCTTGAACGTCAGCGGCAACTCGGCGCGGTTCAGCGGGATCGGACCGCGAAAGAGGCCGGGAAAAACGATGTCCATGTTGCCGCCGGACAACTGCAACTTCCCGCCGGTACCCGCCCGCCAGTCGAGGTTGGCCTCGACCCTGCTGGCGGCATCGCTGCCGGCATGCAGCGGCCGAACCTGCCCCTGAACGGCTTCCGGTTGCAAGCTCACACCGACGCCTGAAAACGTCACGTTAATTTCGCCGCCGTGCGGGTCGATCGGCAGCGCCGGCGCAAGCATCGGCAGGCTGTCGAGCTTGAGCGCCGCGAACGCCGCCTGGCCCTGCCAGCGCCACTTGCCGCTGTCCGGCTGCGCGCGCGTCAGGTGGAGTTGCGCGCTGAAGCTGCGCCCGAACGCGTCGGGCAGGTTGGCCGACAGTGATACCGCCGGCGCGTCGGCGGGTCCGCTGACGCGGGCGGTCAGGTCGTGGAACCGCCAATCGCTGATGCCGTTCTGCGGCGAATTGAACGTAATCGTGGCGCCATCAACCGCGATCGTGCCAATCTTGCCGAGCAACGTAATGATCTCATCGGGCGTCGGCGGCGGACCTTCGCCGCTCGGCAGCCCCGGAATCATCAGCCTGCCGTCAGGCAGGCGCTCGACAGTGATATCCGGGCCGCGCACGCCGATGTACGCCGGGTGCACCTCGGGCCAACTGAAGAAACTGAGCGGATTGAGGTCGACGCGCACGCCGCCGGCGGAAATCAGGCGCTGGCCGGTTTCGGCTTCAAGCACCGCGACGTTGCGCAAATCGACCTCAATGCCGAAACCATGCCAGCCAAGCGTGATCGCGCCGATCTCCACCGGCTCGCCCAGCCGCTCGCTGGCGATTCGCTCGATTTTCGGGGTGTAGTCGTCGATGTTGGCGGCGAAGTAGAAGTAGCCGCCGGCGATGACAATCGCCAGCAGCAGAACGAGCCCGCCGAGCACGTACGCGGCCCATTTAAGCGCGCGCTTCACCAAGACCCCCGCTCTGGCAGATTGTTCCCGAACCCCGAATCCCGAGTCCCGGATCCCGCTCTTCTAAACCGGCACGACATCAAACGACTCAGGATTGTAAAGGCTTTCCACCTGCAGCCGGATCGGTCTGCCGACCAGCCCTTCGATTTCCGCCAGGCTTTCCGACTCCTCGTCCAGCAGCAGGTCGATCACCTCCTGGCTCGCCAGCACGCGCAGCTCCTGGATGTCGAACGTGCGCGTCTGGCCGAGGATTTCCCGGAAGATGTCGTAGCAGACCGTCTCCGGCGTCTTGATCGAGCCGCGCGCAGCGCAGGTCGGGCACGGCTGGCACAACACGTGCTCCAGGCTCTCGCGGGTCCGCTTGCGGGTCATCTCGACCAGGCCGAGCGGCGAAATCGCGCAAATCTTGTTGCGCGCATGGTCGCGGGCGAGGCTGCGCTCCAGCGCCTCCAGCACGAGCTGACGATGCTCCGGCTCGTGCATGTCGATGAAATCGATGATGATGATGCCGCCGAGGTTGCGCAGCCTGAGTTGCCGCGCAATCGTCTGCGAGGCCTCCAGGTTGGTCTTGAGGACCGTCTCTTCGAGATTGCGATAGCCGACGTAGGCACCGGTATTGACGTCGATGGTCGTCATCGCCTCGGTCTGGTCGATCACAAGGTAGCCGCCGGATTTGAGCGCTACTTTGCGCTCCAGGGCCTTGTGGATTTCGTCTTCGATGCCGTACAGGTCAAAGATCGGCCGCGGTCCGTCGTAAAACTCGATCCTGCCGGCGAGTTCAGGCAGGAACATGGCGGCAAAATCCTTCATCTTGCGGTAAACCGATTCGGTATCGACCCGAACCTGCTCGACCTCGTCGTCAAGAAAGTCGCGCAGGATCCGCACCGGCAGCAGCAAATCCTCGTGCACCAGTGCACCGGTGGACACGCTGCGGCTCTGCTCTTCGATCAATTCCCACAGCTTGCGCAGGAACATCATGTCGGCGCGAATGGCATCGTGCGACACGCCTTCGCCAGCCGTGCGAACGATGTAGCCGCCGGTGCCGCCGTCCAGAAACTGCGCCACCAGGCCCGCGAGCCGCTCGCGTTCGGCCTCGTCGTCGATGCGCGCCGACACGCCGACGCGGTCGCTGCCGGGGACGTGAACCAGGTAGCGCGACGGGATGCCGATCCGCGTGGACAGGCGGGCGCCCTTCGTGCCGAGCGGGTCCTTCAGCACCTGCACCAGCAGTTCGTCGCCCTCGTGGAGCAACTCGCGGATATCCGCGGGACCATGCGGCTCCTGCTCGGCCTCCGTATACACCGCGCGCGAAATATCGGAAGCGTGCAGGAACGCGCTGCGCTCCAGGCCGACATCGACGAACGCCGCCTGCATGCCCGGCAGCACGCGCAGCACGCGGCCCTTGTAGATGTTGCCGACCAGGCCGCGACGGTGGGCGCGCTCAATGAAGATTTCTTCGAGCGCGCCGTTTTCGAGCAGCGCCACCCGCGTTTCGCGCGGGGTGACGTTGATGAGGATTTCTTCGCTCATGAAGGGTTGGAGTTCTTTTCTTTTGGCAGGTTTCTATTATGCGGGTTTGGGGCGGTATCCGTGAAATGGGGGGTGGTTTTGTGCCGCCTATGGCGGCGGATTGTTCAGGTACCGGGGCGGCCCGGCAGCCGGTTACTTTCTTTTCGGAGAAAGTAACCAAAGCCATTGCTCATGGAGCTTGGTCCAAAGTGCGTCCTGCACTTTGGACTTCCCGAAGATCGGGCGAAAAATGGGGGCCGGAGCAGAACTCGCGCGTCCCTGCGCTCGGACACTGCTCCTTGTTTCCCCCATTTTTCGCCCGATCTTCGGCTGCGCTCAAATCGCAGGTTTGGAGCCGGCCTTCGTGGCCGGCGCCTTTTTAATCTCTTACTCCCTCTCCCTTCGGGAGACGACTGCAGGGATGCAGGAGGTAGGGCAAAGCCGGGAGCACTTGCCGAGGGTTGGGGTGAGGGTGCCCCTTCGCGCCTCGCTCAAAAAGGGCGAACGCCGAAAGAGGCCAATAACTCCGCTGTCTCACAGAGCGGCAACCCGACAACGCCCGAATAACTGCCTTCAACCCTTGCAACAAAGACGGCTCCGCGCCCCTGAATGGCATAGGCACCCGCCTTGTCGTCGCCTTCGCCGGTCGCGGCGTATGCATCGATTTCATCTTCGTGAATGTCGCGAAAAACAACGCGGCTGCGGCTCAACGCCGTACGGATGTTGTCGCCGCCCCCAACGGCAACAGCCGTAAAGACTTCATGCTCTCGTCCCGAGAGGCGCGCGAGCAGGGCCCGGGCCTCGGCGCGGTCGGCCGGCTTCCCCAGCACTGCGCCATCGATGGCAATGGCAGTATCGGCCGCCACCACGACGCCGTCGGGAACAGCCCCCAAACCGGCTGCAGCCTTGGTTTTCGCCAGGCGCATGACATAGTCGGCCGGCATTTCGGCCGGACGCCGGCTTTCATCGACGGAAATGGAAATCTGGTCGTGTGCCACGCCGATCTGGCGCAGCAATTCGCGCCGTCGTGGCGAACTGGAGGCCAGGCACAGCTTAGGCGCGGTGATAGGGATGTCCTTGCAGTACCGTCCAGGCCCGATACAGCGCCTCGGCAACCACTACCCGAGCGAGCCCGTGCGGCAGGGTCAGCGGCGACAGCGACCAGCGCCAGTCGGCGCGCTTGAGGCATTCCGGGGCGAGACCGTCCGGGCCGCCGATCAGGAAAGCGCGGTCGCGCCCATCCTGCAGCCAGTCGCCGAACTGCTGCGCGAGCGCCTCGGTGGTGAGGGAGCGGCCGCCCACTTCCAGCGCGATCACTTGGTCATCATCCTTGATCTGGTTCAGCATGCGCCGGCCTTCCTGCGCGACGGCGCCGGCGCGGCGTTGGGTTTTGGAACGGCGGGAAAGCGGTATTTCGATCAGCGACAGCGCGCATTCGCGCGGCAGCCGTTTGGCGTACTCCTCGAAGCCTTGGGTCACCCAGTCGGGCATCCGGGCACCGACCGCGAGGATCCGGAGGTTCATAAACCTGGATGTTCTCCACCGACGGAGCGCAGCGGCGCATGCGCGTCAACGCTCCAGAGCTTCTCGAGGTTGTAGAACTCGCGCATGGGCGGCAGCATCACGTGGACGATGATGTCGTTCAGATCGAGCAGAATCCATTCGCCGCCGCGCTCGCCCTCGATGCCGAGCGGCTTCACGCCGGCGTCCTTGGCTGCATCGAGCACCGCGTGCGCCAGCGCGCGCACGTGCCGGTCCGAATTGCCGCTGGCAATCACCATTACGTCGGTAATCGCCGTGACGTCCTTGACGTCCAGCACTTTGACATCAACCGCCTTGAGATCGTCAAGTGCGGTCACCGCCAGGTCTTTCAGCTCGTCTGCTGTCATCGGCTCTCCGTTCATTTACGGTAACGATAGTAATCGTGGGTCATGATCAAGTTCCTCACTTCCTCCGGCAGCAGGTAGCGCAGGTCGCCGCCCTGGGCGACTTTCTCGCGGATCACTGTCGAGGAGATTTCCAGTTGGGTCACGGCCTGCAGGAATATGCAGCCGGCGGGCAGCTCGTGCAGTGCCATGGGGTCGTACGTCTGCTTGGCGGCGACCAGCGAACTCAGCTCGCCCTCCGCCTGCAGATGCCAGCCCGGCCGGTGGGCGACGACCAGGTGGGCCAGATCCAGCAGTTCGCGCCAGCGGTGCCAACTCGCCAGACCCAGAAACGCGTCCATGCCGAGAATGAGGGCCAACGGCGTATCCGGCAGATCCTGTCGCAGCGATTCGAGCGTGGTCACCGAATACGATGGCGCCTCGCTGTGCACCTCGCGCTCGTCGACCACGAAACGCGGCTCCGGCGCCACCGCCGCCTTGACCATCGCCAGCCGGTCGGCCGGCGGCGCGACAGGCTGGCCGCGATGCGGCGGTTGGCCGCTGGGGATAAAGCGTACTTCAGCCAGGTCCAGCGCCTCGAGCACGTCGAGCGCGGGACGCAAATGGCCGTAATGAATGGGATCGAATGTCCCGCCGAAGATGCCGATGGGGCGCATTATGCGGCGGATTCCTCCGTTGCCACTGGCATGGCGCCGGCCAGCATCGCCGTCAGCATCGCGAGCGCCGGCCAGGCTTCATCGTGGCGCGGGCCCTTGATAATGCGGTCGACCTCGCCCGCGCGCAGCAACAGCCCCTTGCTCGCCCGGCGGCCCAGCCGCCGCAACGCGCCTTCAACCACAGAGCGCCGCTTAGCCCAGACCTTTGCCAGCGCCTGGGCGGCCGATTGACCCCGGCTTACCTCAAAAGCGGCGTTCGCCAAAGTCCGGATTTCGCGCGTCAATGCCCACAACACTAAAGTAGGTTCGACGCCCTCGGCTTTCAAGCCGTCGAGCATCGCCAGCGCCCGCGCGCTGTTGCCGGCCAGTGCCGCATCGACGAAGCCGAACACGTCGTAGCGCGCGCTCGCCGCCACCGCATTTTGCACCGCGGCGACATCAACCCGCCCCGGCCCGGTCAGCAGCGCCAGCTTGTCGATCTCCTGCGCCGCCGCGAGCAGGTTGCCTTCGACCCGCTCGGCCAGCAATTCGGCCGCATCGGCCTCCAATTGAACTTCACGGGTCCGTGCGCGCTGAGCGATCCAGCGGGGCAGCTCGCCGCGCCCGACCGGCCATATTTCAACGAGGCCCCCGGCTTTCTCCAGCGCCTTGACCCAGCTCGCATTGCGGCTGCCTTTGTCGAGTTTCGAGGCGATCACCAGCAGCAACGTATCGGCCGGCGGCGCGGCGGCATAATCCGCCAGCGCCTGCCCGCCCTCGCGCCCCGGCTTACCGGTTGGCAAACGCAGCTCCAGCAACTGGCGGCTGGCAAACAGCGACAGGCTGGCGCCCGCCTCGGCGAGACGCGACCAGTTGAACCCGCGCTCGGCAAAGAGAATTTCGCGGCTGTCGAAGCCGCCCTGCCGCGCGGCGGTACGCACGGCGTCCGCCGCCTCCTGCACCAGCAACGTCTCGTCACCGGCAATCAGATAGACCGGCAGCAGCGTCTTCTTGAGATGGAGGGCAAGCGCCTCGGAACGAAGCTTCAAAAGGAACCGGAAGCGAAATCAGTCATGGGTTCATGATAGCGGCGTCGGCGGCGGGATGCTATTGGCAGATTTCGCCGCCTTTACCGCCGCCAGCCGTCGCAGGATCACCTGGACGAGGTCGCCCCGCATAGCGTCCAGCAGGCGCCGCGCTTCCTGATTGCCGGCGAGGACGTTGTCCGGGTCGAAGACGTAGTCGCGAGTGAGTGACACTGTCTGCGACGGCAGCAATACCTGGCCGTTGTGCAGCACGGAGAATTCGACTGCGTAGTGCAGCTCGTAGGCCTGCGGCCGATCGTGGCTGTCGACAGAAATGACCCGGCGGCTGGCATCGTCGTGGATGATGCGGAGGACGGCCGTTGCAGCCTGCGGCGTTTCTACGACCTCGACGTCGGCGCCAGCCAGGGCGCGGGTCAGGCCGCGGACCAGATCGCTGTATGGGTTGCCGGCGACGATGGTCGTGCGCTGCATGACTGGCGGCAGATTGCGGGCCTGCTGCAGGTGATAGCCGCAGGCACTCAGCGTTGCCGCAATGGCGATAACTGCCGGCAGCAAATGCCTTTTCATTTTCTAGACCACCACGTTGACGAGTTTGCCGGGCACGACGATGACGCGCCTGACCGCCTTGCCGTCGATGAAACGCTGTACGTTGTCGTCGGCGAGCGCGGCCTGTTCGACTGCCTTGCGATCGGCTTCGGCCTCGACCGAAATACGCCCGCGCAGTTTGCCGTTGACCTGCACGACGATTTCGAGTTCGCTGCGCTCCAGGGCGGCCGGATCGGCCGTCGGCCAGGTGGCATCGATCGCCGGTTCCTCGTGCCCGAGTTCACGCCACAGGCGGTGGCAGATGTGCGGGACAATGGGCGCCAGCAGCGCCACCGCCGTGTTCAGCGCTTCGTGAACGACTGCGCGACCGGCGGCGTCCTTTGCGTCAAATCGATTGATCGCATTCAGCAGCTCCATGACGGCTGCGATGGCCGTGTTGAATGTATAGCGGCGGCCGAGGTCGTCGTCCACCTTGGCAATCGTCGCGTGCGTCTGCCGGCGCAGCGCTTTGGCCGCGTCGTCGAGATTGGCGGGGACTGCGCCTGCCGGCCCTTGGGACGCGTGTTCTGCCACCGCCCGGTAGAGGCGCTTCAGAAAACGCGATGCGCCTTCGACGCCGGCTTCGGACCATTCCAGCGTCTGTTCCGGCGGCGCGGCGAACATCATGAACAGGCGCGCTGCGTCCGCGCCATGCCGCGCGACCAGTACCTCGGGATCGACGCCGTTGTTTTTCGACTTCGACATCTTGCCGAGGCCCTCGGCCTCAACCGAATTGCCGCCGCTGGCGAGCACCGGCTGGCCGTCGCGCAACTCGACATCGGCCGGGTTGTAATAGGTGATGCGCGCGCCGTCGCGGCGAAAATAAATCTGGTTCAGCACCATGCCCTGCGTCAGCAGGTTGGTGAACGGTTCGTCGATCGTGAGCAGCCCCAGGTCGCGCATGACCCGCGTCCAGAACCGCGAATACAGAAGATGCAGAATTGCATGTTCGATGCCGCCGATATACTGGTCGACCGGCAGCCAGTAATTGGTGCGCGCGTCGACCATCGCCTCGTCGCTGTCCGGACAGGTGTAGCGCATGTAGTACCAGGACGAGTCGACGAACGTGTCCATTGTGTCGGTTTCGCGGCGCGCTGGGCCGCCGCAGCGCGGACAGTCGCAATTAATAAATGCTTCCGATTTGGCAAGCGGATTGCCGCTGCCGTCCGGCACGAGGTCGTCGGGCAGCACCACCGGCAACTGATCCTCAGGCACCGGCACTTCGCCGCAGTGTTCGCAGTGCACGATCGGAATCGGGCAGCCCCAGTAGCGCTGGCGCGAAATTCCCCAGTCGCGCAGCCGGTACTGAACGCGCTTCTCGCCGCAGCCGTTCGCGGCAAGATCGGCGGCGATCGCATCGGTGGCCGCTTTGAAGCCGAGGCCGTCGTATGGACCCGACTGGATGCACACGCCGTTCTTCGTGCCGTACCAGTCCTGCCAGTCACCGGCGGCATCGTAATGCTCGCCCTCGACGTCGACCACCTGCCTGATCGGCAGATCGTATTTGTGCGCGAACGCATAATCGCGCTCGTCGTGACCCGGCACGCCCATGACCGCGCCTTCGCCGTAGGCCATCAGCACGTAGTTGCCGACCCACACCGGCACCTTGTCGCCGGTAATCGGGTGTGTGACGTGAAAACCGGTCGGCACGCCTTCCTTTTCCTGCGTGGCGAGTTCCGCTTCCGTGATGCCGCCGGCGCGGCATTTTTCGATAAAGGCCGCCACGTCCGGATTGTCTTTCGCCAGACGCAGCGCCAATGGGTGCTCCGCGGCGACGGCGACGAAGGTCGCGCCCATCAGCGTATCGGCGCGCGTGGTGAACACCCACAATTTGTCGTCGCGATCATCGAGCGTGTACGGGAACGCGATGCGCACACCTTCGCTCTTGCCGATCCAGTTCGCCTGCATCGTGCGCACGCGCTCCGGCCAGCCCTCGAGTCCGTCGAGCGCGGACAGCAACTCGTCGGCATACGCGGTGATGCGCATGTAATACATCGGGATTTCGCGCTTCTCGACCAGCGCGCCGGTGCGCCAGCCGCGCCCGTCGATCACCTGCTCGTTGGCGAGCACGGTCTGGTCGACCGGATCCCAGTTGACGGTGCCGGTCTTCTGGTACACCAGCCCCTTGTCGAGCATCTGCAGGAACAGCCACTGGTTCCAGCGGTAATAGTCCGGATCGCAGGTCGCGACTTCGCGGCTCCAGTCGATCGCGAAGCCAAGCGACTTCAACTGGCCGCGCATGTAATCGATGTTGTCGCGCGTCCAGCGCCCCGGCGCAACGCCGTTGGCCATCGCCGCGTTTTCGGCCGGCAACCCGAACGCGTCCCAGCCCATCGGCTGCAGGACGTTGCGGCCGCGCATGCGGTGATAACGCGAGATCACGTCGCCGATGGTGTAGTTGCGCACGTGCCCCATGTGCAACCGGCCGCTCGGGTACGGCAACATGCACAGGCAGTAATACTTGTCGCCGTCGGCGTCCTCGCGCGTGGTGAACGCGCCGGTTTGTTCCCAGAACGCCTGGGCGTCGGCTTCGATGTCCTCGTGTTTGTAGCTGTTATCCATCGGATCGCTGGTCGGAATTCAAAATTGAACCGGTGAGTTTAACAGGATCGGCAGCTTCCGCCCGATACATCAGCGCGGCGAACGTGCCGACGAAAATAACGTAATAGCCGATTGTCAACGAGTGGTTGAAGATGGTTTCGGTCAGGCCGAAAATCGCGAAACCGCTGACTGTCACCATGCCGGCATAAGCGCTGCGCCGGGCTAGGCCGTCCGCCGCGCTGAACCTCAGCGCGAACAGCCAGGCCGGCACGCCGAGCAGCAGCAACAGCTCGATCAGGCCGATCACGCCGCGGGTGGCGAGCGCGTTCAGATACTGGTTGTGCGGATGATCGTACATGGCGGTGATGGGAGCGGCGCGGCCTTCGTCCACCCGCCGCGCGGCGGCCGCCCGGTACGCGCCTGTGCCGATGCCGGTCAGCCAGTACTCCGTGAAGATGTCCCACGCCGTGCCCCACATGGCCAGCCGCGTGCCGACCGACGTGCCAGTGTAGAAATAGCGATACGCGCCGGGGTTGACCTGCAGCGGGACCAGGTACATTTCGCCGCCGGGCGGCACACGCACGTCCAGGGTGACGTAATGCCGATAATCCTGTGCCTGGCCGGCAATGATGATCTGGCGGTAACTGGACCCGCTGACGCGTTCCGGCCGAATACCGACGAGGCGCACCTGGCCGTCGCCACGGGCGAGCACGCTGCCGAACCCGGGCATGTTCGCGTGGCTGACGATTCTCGGGATGCGAACCCACCGGGCGCGCCCGGCATCGGGGTTGCTGACATGCAACGCGGCGCCGCCGGGGCAACGTGCCGCGAAGCCGGCGGCGGCCAGCGCGGCGGCATCGTTCACCGCTTCGATCCGCGCGCCGCGGGTGATGGAAAATTCCGCCAGCCCCTCGACAAGCGGCCGCGCGCTGATGCAACCGGCGGCCGGCAACGCGGCCACCTCGTCGCGGTAGTAGTCATACTGATGCCAGCTTTGGATCGCGGCGTTGATTCGCGGCCAGACGCCGGTTGCCGGCACGGCGACAACAGCCGCGGCAATCGCGACAGCCGCCGCACTGATCGCCAGCCGCCAGCGCATCGCCATGCCTCGCGTCAGCGCGGCCATCGCCAACGCGGCGTAGACAGGAATGGCCAGCCATCCGCCGCGCGTGCCGGACAGAATGCTTGCCGTCATACCGCCAGCCAGGCCCAGCAGCCCGGCAGCCAGCGCTGCCCAGCGCCAGCGGCCGCGCTCCGGCGGTGTCAGCACGAGGGCGGCGAAGCCGGTCATCAGCGCCAGATCGCCGAATGTAATCGCGATGCTGTCGCCGGCCGCGCGGCTGACGCCGCCGCTGGCGAAATACTGAGCCAACGCCGAGCCCGCTGCGATCAGCGAGCCGGCGACCAGCGCGAGCCACACCAACCGCCCCGGCGGTGTCAGGCGGCGCAGCGCCAGGTAGGCCGGAATCAGGATGACGAACCGCAGGTAACGGCCGAGCACGCGAAAGCCCAGGTTCGTTTCCAGGCCGTTGAGATAAGTAAACAGCGCCACGGCGAAATACGCTGTCGCGATCCAGATCAGCAGTTTTTCACCGGCTCGCAATCCGCGGCCGAAGCCGTAGCGGAAGCCGAGGTACATCCCGACGAAAAACAGAATCAGCAGTGAATAGCTGTCGATGCGGTCGATAACCAGCGCCGTCGCCGCTGTCGCGACGACCGCGAGCGAAACGAGTATCTGGCACGCCCGATTTCCCCACCCCAGCCGCAACGGCTCAAGTTGTTTCATTCCCCCTTATCCCGGCGAGCGTTATACAGGCCCGCTATTGTGGCGGCGAACAGCATCGCCAGCAAGGCGAACACCAGCGGCAAATCGCCCGCCAGCACATACGGCGTCGCGCCGGCGTACGGCCGGATGTTGCCGGTCAGCACCCCCACCTGATCGATGGGCAGGCGCTGGCGGACGGCACCGTCGGGACCGATTATTGCGGTAATGCCGGTGTTGGTTGCGCGCAGCATGAAACGGCCGGCTTCAATCGCCCGCATGCGGGCGATCTGCAGATGCTGGGGCAAGGCGATCGAATCGCCAAACCAGGCATCGTCGCTGACTTCAATCAGCACATTCGCGGCGGGCAGCATGCGAATCAACTGCGCGCCGAACGCATCCTCGTAGCAGATGGCGACCGCCGCGCGCCAGCGGCCGAGATCGAGCGGCGCCTGATCCGGATCGCCGGGCGTGAAGCTCGAATACGGCAGGCCGCGGCTCTTGAGCCACTCCCGGAACCAGTCCGGGCCCGGGAAATATTCGCCGAATGGAACCAGGTGCTCCTTGAAATAGAACTGCGGGTGCTCGCCATTCAGCAGCACCACCGCGTTGTACGAATCGCCGTCCCGATAGACCGGCACACCCAGCAGCAACTGGCCGCCGTGCATGGCGACGCGGTTGCTCAGAGGCAGAAGATAGTCCGCTGCGACGTCCCGCAGCCACGCCGGGACCGCCGTTTCCGGCCAGATGATCAAGTCGCTGTCGAGATGTTCCAGCGTCAGCTCGCGATAGCGCGTGAGCGACGTAGCGAACGCCGCCGGGTTCCATTTGGTGGACTGGGCAATGTTGCCCTGCATCATGCTGACCTTGATCGGCGGCCCGGCCGGCTGTGTCCAATCGACCGCGCGGACCCAGAAGCCCAGGGTCCAGACGAGGATCAGCGCGGCGAGTGCGAGCATGCGGTGCGCACTCCGGGGGGGGCGGCCGCTCCCGCCGGGGGGACGTACGATCAGAACCAGCAACCCCGCGGTCAGCGCGACCGTCCAGCTGATGCCAAACACGCCGGCGATCGGCCCGAACCCTGCCAGCGGCGAGTCGGTCTGGCTGTAGCCGGCGGCGAGCCAGGGAAAGCCGCTCAGAATCCAGCTTCGCACCCATTCGATCAGCGCCCACAATGCCGGCAGCGCGACGACGTAGCGGCGCCAGCCACGCCGGGGTGCCAGATAAGCGGCCGCCCACACGACGGTGGCGGAGAACACCCCCATCGCCGCCACCAGCAGCACCAGCATGGCGACTGCCAGCCAGATGTCGGCGCCGCCGATCAGGTGGATGCTGATGTAGATCCAGTAAACGCCAAAGGCAAACTCGGCAAAGCCGAACAGCCAGCCGAGCAGGAACGCGCGCCGCGGGCGCTCGTCTTCGGCAAGCAGGAACAGTGCCGCCAGCGTGAGCGGCATGAGCGGGAACAGTCCGAACGGCGCGAACGCCAGCACGGCGATCGCGCCGAGCGCGAGCGCGGCCAGCGGCCGAAGCGGAAGGGATGTCACGAAGCGGGCGTATCCGCCGCGTCGAGCGTCACTTCCAGCAAATGAATCCGCCGGCTGTCGGCGCGTATTACCTTGAATCGGCATGGCCCCAGTGTCGTTGTCTCGCCGCGCTTCGGCATGTGGGCGAAGCCTTGGACGACCAGCCCGCCAATCGTATCGAACTCTTCATCGCTGAACGTCGTGCCGAAGTACTCGTTGAAGTCCTCAACCGGCGTCAGCGACTTGACCGTGTAGCGGCGATCGGTATGGCGGACGATTTCATTATCTTCGTCGATGTCGTGCTCGTCCTCGATTTCGCCGACGATCTGCTCGATCACGTCTTCGATCGTCACCAGCCCCGCAACGCCGCCATATTCGTCCGCGACGACCGCCATATGATTGCGGCTGACGCGAAATTCCTTCAGCAGCATGTTGAGCCGCTTGCTCTCCGGGATAAACGGCGCCGGCCGCAGGTATTCGCGCACGCTGAAACTCGCGCCGTCCGGCTCGGCGAAGTGGCGCAGCAGATCCTTGGCCAGCACGATGCCCATAATTTCGTCGCGGCTGTCGCCGATGACCGGGAAGCGCGAATGGCCGGATTCGATGATAACCGGCAGCACCTCGTTGAGCGCCGCATCCTTCTCGATCACGACCATCTGCGAGCGCGGCACCATCACGTCGCGCACCTGCATGTCGGCGACCTGGAGCACCCCCTCCAGCATCGCCAGCGCGTCGGCATCGAACAGGTTGCGTTCCTGCGCCTCGCGCAGCGTGGTCAGCAATTCCTCGCGGTCGCGGGGTTCGCCGGCGAGTGCCTGGCCCAGGCGTTCAAACCAGGACCGGCTCTGCGCCGGCTGAGTACTAGGGTCGTCGTCAGACATTCAGGTGTCGTTCTCTGGCTCAAAAAACGCATTCTACCCGAGAAACAAGCGGCTATGAGGCACTCTTGTACGGATCGGGATACCCCAGCCCGGCCAGCACGCGCGTTTCGAGCCCCTCCATCACTGCGGCTTCGGCATCGTCCTGATGATCGAAACCGACCAGGTGCAGCACGCCGTGTACGGTCAGATGCGCCCAGTGCGCCTCGACCGGCTTGCCCTGCTCCGCGGCCTCGGCGACGACGACCGGGCCACAGATGATCAGGTCGCCGATCAGCGGCAGCTCGACGCCCGGCGGCAGGTCGGCCGGGAACGACAGCACGTTGGTCGGGCCGTCGCGGTCGCGGTAGCGCCGGTTGAGGGCCGCGCCTTCGTCGCGATCCACAATCTTGATGCCGACTTCGGCCGCCTCGCGCCGCCCGGCCAGCGCCGCCGCCGCCCAGCGGCCGAAATCGGCTTCCGCCGGCGGCTGTCCCTCGGCCCAGGCGGATTCGAGGTAAACGTCAATCGCCATTGCGGTGGCTGGTGGCGGACTGGGCACCTTCGTAGGCGGTGACAATGCGCTGCACCAGCGGATGGCGCACGACATCGCGCGCGCTGAAGAATGTAAAGCTGATGCCTTCTACATCCTTGAGTACTTCGATCGCGTCGCGCAACCCGGAGCGCTGCCGCGGCGGCAGGTCGATCTGCGTCACATCGCCGTTGACGACGGCGCGCGAGCCGAAGCCGATGCGGGTCAGGAACATCTTCATCTGCTCGACGGTGGTGTTTTGCGCCTCGTCGAGAATCACGAAGGCTTCGTTCAAGGTGCGCCCGCGCATGTAGGCGAGCGGCGCGACCTCGATAATCTGGCGCTCCATCAACCGCCCGACCTTCTCAAAGCCGAGCATTTCATAGAGCGCGTCGTAAATCGGCCGGAGATAAGGATCGACTTTCTGCGCCAGGTCGCCGGGTAGAAAGCCCAGCCGCTCGCCGGCTTCGACCGCCGGGCGCACCAGCACCAGGCGCCGGACTTCGTCGCGTTCCAGCGCTTCGACCGCGCTCGCCACCGCCAGGTAGGTCTTGCCGGTGCCGGCCGGGCCGATGCCGAAGTTGAGGTCGTGACGCTGAATGCGCTCCAGGTAGTGCCGTTGATTGGGGCCACGGCCGCGAATCCGGCCGCGCCGCGTCTGGATGGTGACGTCGTCTGCGGCACCCTCGTCGCCCGCGCCGTTGCCGGCGTTCGCGTCCTGCAACGCCAGGTGAATGCGTTCCGGGCTCAGCGCCTGGCCAGCCGTATCGTCATATAGAGAGGACAGCACGGCACCCGCGGTCTCGACGGCGGGCGCGTCTCCGATCAACTGAAAGTGGTTGCCGCGATTGTTGATTTCGACGCCGAGGCGCTGCTCGATCTGGCGCAGATGCCGGTCGAACTCGCCACAGAGGTTCGCCAGCCGCGCGTTGTCGGCCGGTTCCAGAACAAGATCGCGGGAGTCAGGCAACGGCTTTGGTCATGACGCGGCCGCGCAACGAATTGGGCAACGCTTCGGTAATCGTAACGTCGATAAACTGGCCGATCATTGCCGGGTCGCCGGCAAAGTTGACCACGCGGTTGCATTCGGTTCGTCCGGCGAACTCGCGCGGGTTCTTCGTCGACGGCCGCTCGACCAGGATGCGCTGCGCGGTGCCGACCAGGCGCTGCTTGTAGGCGTCCCCATATTGTTGAATGCGCGCCTGCAGGTGCTGCAGCCGCCGCCTTTTTTCGTCCGCGCTGGTGTCGTCTGCATAACCGGCCGCCGGCGTGCCGGGACGGGCGCTGTAGATAAAGCTGAACGCCTGGTCGAACTGCACCGCATCGATCAGCGCCATGGTCTGCTCGAACTCGGCCTCGGTTTCGCCGGGGAAGCCGACGATGAAGTCGGACGACAGGCTGATGTCCGGCCGGACGGCGCGCAGCTTGCGGATTTTCGATTTGAATTCGAGCGCGGTGTGGCCGCGTTTCATCGCCGCGAGAATGCGGTCGGAGCCGCTTTGCACCGGCAGGTGCAGATAGTTGGCCAGTTCCGGCACTTCGGCGAAGGCAGCGATCAAGCTGTCGGAGAACTCGAGCGGGTGCGAAGTTGTAAAACGGATCCGGTCGATGCCGTCGATGGTGGCGACGTAGCGGATCAGCAGCGCCAGGTCGGCTTCGTCGCCGGCCGGGGTGCGGCTGCGGTAGCCGTTGACGTTCTGCCCCAGCAGCGTCACTTCGCGCACGCCCTGCTCGGCCAGTTCGACCACTTCGGTGATGACTTCGTCGAACGGGCGGCTGACTTCCATACCGCGGGTGTAGGGCACGACGCAGTAGGTGCAGTATTTGCTGCAGCCTTCCATGATGGAGACGAAGGCTGTCGGGCCTTCGGCTCGCGGCGCCGGCAGGTGATCGAATTTTTCGATTTCGGGGAAGCTGATGTCGACGGCGGCGCGCTTCGTCGCCCGCGCCTGGTTGAGCAGTGCCGGCAGGCGGTGCAGCGTCTGCGGACCGAAGACGACGTCGACCAGCGGCGCGCGCGCGGCCAGCTGCTCGCCTTCCTGGCTGGCGACGCAGCCGCCCACGCCGATCATGCGGCCGGGCCGCTCGGCTTTCCAGTCGTGCCAGCGGCCGAGATACGAGAACACCTTTTCCTGCGCCTTTTCGCGAATCGAGCAGGTATTGAGCAGCAGCAGGTCGGCGGCGTCCGGATCGGCGGTCAATTCGTAGCCGTCGGATGCGCTGAGGACGTCGGCCATCTTGGTCGAGTCGTACTCGTTCATCTGGCAGCCGAAAGTCTTTATATATAGCTTTGAGCTCATCCCGCGAAGCTTACCGTTTACGTCCGTCGGTTTCCACAGGCCGGTGGTAAAAATGGCGTTTTGAACAGGAGAAGAAGTTGAGCTATGATCGTTCCCCTTCTCCGCATCTGCCGCGGATGGGATGGGGATGTTCTCGAGGGTTTCGGTCACGCCATGAAAGACGCTGATAAAGGGGGGAGCGCCGCGCATCGTGCGGATCATGCCTGCCTTCGCGATTGCACCGAACAAGCCCTGCAGAAATATTTCAACGACTTGAACGGCCATGGCGCCGAGGACGTCTACGCGATGGTGCTGGGCGAAATCGAGCCGCCGCTGCTTCAGGTCACGATGCAGTATTGCCGCGGCAACCAGTCGCGCGCAGCGGCCTTGCTCGGGATCAGCCGCAGTACCTTGCGTAAAAAGCTGCAGACCTATCAAATCAACCTTTAGTAACGCGGGCGCCGCGTTTGGCCGGCCGGCTGGTCGTGTGGCTTGTCTCGGGGACGCCGTGAATACATCCCTGTAGGCTCTGTGTTCGACATCCCTGTCTCACACAGCCCCGATACAAGCCACACGACCAGCCGCCCTTTGCGTGCTCCTGATCCTTGCCCCCCTCTCCCTCAAGGAGAGAGCAGGCTGAGGGGTATTGAAATGAGTAGTCAAAACCAATGAATACAATGCAACGCGCGCTGATCAGCGTTTCCGATAAGACCGGTGTGACCGATTTTGCCCGGGCCCTCGCAGAGAGAGGGGTTGAGATTCTGACCACCGGCGGCACCGCTAAGCTCCTGCGCGACGCCGGTATCGAGGTTGTCGAAGTCGCCGACTACACCGGCTTTCCCGAAATTATGGCAGGACGGGTCAAGACATTGCACCCGAAGATTCACGGCGGGCTGCTGGGGCGGCGCGGCACGGATGATGCCGTCATGGCCGAGCACGACATTCCGCCGATCGACCTGCTGGTCGTGAATCTGTATCCGTTCGCGGCGACGGTCGCGAAGCCGGATTGCAGCTTCGAGGATGCCATCGAGAACATCGATATTGGCGGGCCGGCCATGCTGCGTGCGGCGGCCAAGAATTATGCCGCCGTGACGGTGGTGGTCGATGCGGCCGATTATGCGCGTGTGCTGGATGAAATGGCGCAGCACGATGGCGCAGTCAGTGACGCATTGCGCTTCGAGCTCGCCACCAAAACGTTCGCCCATACGGCCGGCTACGATGCCGCCGTGTCCAACTGGCTCGGCACCCACGCGCCCGGCGAGGCCGAAAGCTTGTTTCCGGCGCGTTATACGGCGCAGTTCGAGAAAGTGGCGGACATGCGCTACGGCGAAAATCCGCACCAGCAGGCGGCGTTTTATCGCGACGGCAGCGGCGGCGGTATTGGCGCCGCGAAGCTGCTGCAGGGCAAGCCGCTGTCGTTCAACAATGTCGCCGATGCCGATGCCGCGCTGGCCTGCGTGCAGTCCTTCGACGACACCGCCTGCGTCATCGTCAAGCATGGCAATCCCTGCGGTGTCGCGATGGCGGCGACGCCGCAGGCGGCTTATGAGCGCGCCTTTGCGACCGACTCAACTTCCGCGTTTGGCGGCATTATCGCGTTCAACCGGGATGTGGATGAAGGCACCGCGGCGGCGATTGTTGACCGGCAGTTTTTTGAGGTGCTGATTGCGCCTGCTGTCGCCGATGCGGCGCTCGCGGTGCTGGCCAAGCGCAAGAATGTTCGGGTGCTGATTACCGGTGAGCTGGCTGGCGCGCAGGGCGAAGCGCTGGATTACAAGCGCGTCGCCGGCGGGCTCCTGGTGCAGCAGGCGGATACCGGCACCGTTGGCGCGGGTGAACTGAAGGTCGTCACGCGCCGCGCGCCCGAGCCGGCGGAATTGAACGACCTGCTGTTCGCCTGGAAAGTCGTAAAGTTCGTCAAGTCGAACGCGATCGTTTACTGTCGCGACGGGCAAACGCTCGGCATCGGCGCGGGGCAGATGAGCCGCGTCGACAGCGCTGCGATCGCGGCACAAAAGGCTGCGGCGGCGAAGCTGGATATTCAGGGCGCGGTGATGGCCTCGGATGCCTTTTTCCCGTTCCGGGATGGCATCGATACCGCGGCCGAGGTCGGCATTCGGGCCGTGATTCAGCCCGGCGGTTCCATGCGGGACGAAGAAGTCATCGCCGCCGCGGACGAGCACGATATCGCGATGGTGTTGACCGGCATGCGGCATTTTCGGCATTGAAGAGGGGAATCCCCCTCCCTCCAGCTCCCCCTTCCGGCCGTCGGCCGCAAAGGGGAGAGTAGGCGTGCTGACTTCGATCTGCTGTTCTTACCCTCCCCTTTGCTCGCGCAGCGAGGAAGGGGGAGTTGGAGGGGGATTCTTCACAAGGACAAACAACAGCTATGAAAATCCTGATCATCGGTGGCGGTGGCCGCGAACATGCGCTCGCGTGGAAAGTTGCCCAGTCGCCGCGCGTAGATAAGGTTTTTGTTTCGCCCGGCAATGCCGGCACGGCGATCGAAGCGAAGTGCGAAAACGTGGCGATCGCGGCCACGGATATCGACGCGCTGCTCGACTTCGCCCGCAGCCACGCTGTCGATCTGACGATCGTCGGCCCTGAAGCCCCATTGGTTGTCGGCATGACCGATCGCTTCGATGAAGCCGGCCTCGCCTGCTTCGGCCCGTCCGCCGCCGCCGCCCAAATGGAAGGCTCGAAAGCTTTCGCCAAGGTGTTCATGGACCGGCACGGCATTCCGACAGCCGCCCATCGCACCTTTACCGGAATCGACCCGGCGCTGAGCTATGTGCATGAACTGGGCGCGCCGGTCGTGGTCAAGGCGGATGGTCTGGCCGCCGGCAAGGGCGTAATCGTTGCCGAGACGATTAATGCCGCCGAAGCTGCCGTGCGCGACATGCTCGCCGGCAATGCCTTCGGCGATGCCGGCCATCGCGTGGTGATTGAAGAATTCCTGGCCGGCGAAGAAGCGAGTTTCATCGTCATGACCGACGGCGATAATGTGCTGCCGCTGGCGACATCGCAGGATCACAAGCGCCGCGACGACGGCGACCGCGGCCCGAACACGGGCGGCATGGGCGCCTATTCTCCAGCACCGGTCATTACGCCCGCGGTCGAGCAGCGCATTCTCAGCGAAATCATTTTGCCAACGGTGCGCGGCCTGGCGGCGGAAGGCATCCGCTACCGCGGTTTCCTGTACGCCGGCCTGATGATTGCCGCCGACGGCTCGCCCAGCGTGGTGGAGTTCAACTGCCGCCTGGGCGATCCGGAAACGCAGCCGATCATGATGCGCTTGAAGAGCGACCTGGTCGATTTATGCGAAGCCGCGCTCGCCGGCCAACTGGATTCAGCACAAGCCGATTGGGACCCGCGCCCGGCGCTGGGTGTGGTGATGGCCGCCGGTGGTTATCCAGCCTCGTACGACAAAGGCCATCCGATCAGCGGATTGGGCGCAATCAACGAAGACGATGTGAAAGTCTTCCACGCCGGTACGGCGCTCAAAGACGATCAGGTCGTAACGTCAGGCGGCCGAGTGCTTTGCGTGACGGCGCTGGCCGAGGATATCGCCGCCGCCCAGCGGCGGGCGTACGGCGCAGTCGACAGGATTGAATGGCAGGATTGCTTTTGCCGTCGCGACATCGGCTATCGGGCCCTTCGATGACCTGTGTCATGCGATGCAACGTTATTCGCAACGCCTTGAACCTCTCGCTCGCGCACTAAGAAAAAATCAGACAGATGCGGAGCAATGCCTGTGGCGGCATTTGCGGCGAAGACGGCTTGCCGGCGTTCGCTTCTACCGGCAGCGCCCGATCCTTGACTACATTGTCGATTTCTACTGCCCTGCGGCAAAGCTCGTTGTTGAGCTGGACGGCAGCCAGCATTTTGAAGCGGAAGGCCGCGCGCAGGACGCGAAACGGACGGCGCGGCTGAATGCCGCGGGGCTACGCGTGCTGAGGTTTGATGATCGACAGGTACTGAAGGAAACTGCAGCGGTTTTGGAAGTGATACGAAGAGTCGTAGTTGAGCGATTGTAAGAAATCCCCCCGCGCCTTCGGCGCTGCCCCCCTTCCCGGCTGCGCCGGCAAAGGGGGCACCACTTTGCCAATCGCAGTCGCTGCCTTCTTTCCCTCCCCTTTGCTCGCGAAGCGAGGAAGGGGGAGCTGGAGGGGGATTTCTTCTCTCTACCGCTTCATCGAGTCGAAGAACTCGGCATTGGTCTTTGTATCCTTCATCTTGCCAAGCAGGAATTCGATCGCGGCGATTTCGTCCATCGGGTGCAGGAGCTTGCGCAGGATCCAGATCTTTTGCAGGTCGTCCTGCGAGATCAGCAGTTCTTCCTTGCGGGTGCCGGAGCGGTTGATGTTGATCGACGGGAAGATGCGCTTCTCGGCGATGCGCCGGTCGAGGTGCACTTCCATGTTGCCGGTGCCCTTGAACTCCTCGTAAATCACGTCGTCCATGCGCGAGCCGGTTTCGACCAGCGCGGTGGCGAGAATCGTCAGGCTGCCGCCCTCCTCGATATTGCGCGCCGCGCCGAAGAAGCGCTTCGGCCGCTGCAGCGCGTTGGCGTCGACACCGCCGGTGAGCACCTTGCCCGAGGACGGCACCACCGTGTTGTAGGCGCGCGCGAGGCGGGTGATCGAGTCCAGCAGGATGACCACGTCGCGCTTGTGTTCGACGAGGCGCTTCGCCTTCTGGATCACCATCTCGGCGACCTGGACGTGGCGCGACGCCGGCTCGTCGAAGGTGGAGCTCACCACCTCGCCCTTGACCGAGCGCGCCATGTCGGTGACTTCCTCCGGCCGCTCGTCGATCAGCAGAACCAGGAGATAGACCTCCGGGTGGTTCGACGTGATCGCATGCGCGATGTTCTGCATGATCATGGTCTTGCCGGTGCGCGGCTGCGCCACGATCAGCGCGCGCTGGCCCTTGCCGAGCGGGCTCATCAGGTCCATCACGCGCGGCGAGATGTTCTCGGGGATCGTCTCCAGCCGGATACGCTCCTGCGGGTAGAGCGCCCCCGTGTCGATGCCGCCGGCCATGATCCGGCCGGTGGGCGGCGCGGCCAGGTTGTAGGCGCGGGCCAGCCGGGTGATGCCGTCGAGGACCAGCACGACGTCGCGGCCCTGCTCGAC